>CAZDFM010000048.1:0-9780 GCA_964504465.1 uncultured Pseudobdellovibrionaceae bacterium
CAAGCTCAAATAGCCCATATAAACAATGGTAAATCTCAATACAGGCAGGCCAAAGCACTTGTACAAAAGGGACAATTGGCTGCGGCATTAAAAGCCTACCAGCGGTTTTTAAATGGTGGCTACTCTGCCCTTAAAAACGAACAAGAAGTCGCCAGCCGCGAGGTTGCCACTGTTAAAAAGCAACTCGAAGACAAAGTTCAATCTTTACTCCAGAGCTGCAAAGCACTTCGCAGTGAAGGAAAATTCAAAGACGCGTACTTTACCTGCGCTAAAGCTAAAGAAGAAGACCCCGAAAATAAAGAGGCCACAACACAAATGGCACAAGCCGAGTCTGAACTCAAAACTGAGCTTAAGAGTTTATATGAAGACAGCGTTTTAGAAGAAAGTCTCGGAAACATCGACGCCGCGAAACAGAAGTGGTCCAAAATTATGGCGGACGATCTGAAAAACGGCGACTACTACAAAAAAGCTCAAAGCAAACTTAAGCGCTACGGGATAGGAATCTAATGGATATCCAAGACCGTTCCTATTCTGGCCGTACCTTTCGTCCTCGTCCCGAAATTCATGTCGAGGAAAATGGACAGCTTTTAATTGTGGCAACCCCGTGGGGAAGTCGCTCAGGTGCAAAAAAAGTAATCGAATGCATTCGAGACTTCTATCTCTCTGCACGCAACGATCAAGAAGTGACTTCACCTTTTCAGATGCTCACTTGTCTCTCGCCTGCTGCAAATAATTTACGAGTCGCAATAATGCTCGCAAATGACATGCTTTATCGTGAAGACAACAAAGCCGAGTACGTATCCGGCGTAGAACTTTTTGTGGCCTCCAGAGTGGATCAAGAATTTGTTTGGGCTCAAGTAGGTCATCCCCAAGTTTTCTTAAAGAGAAGTAAACAGGCTCCTGTCGTACTCGGTGGAAGTCTCGACTTGTCGATGAATCTCTCTGGCCCAGAAACAATGGCTCCACTTCCGCAAAGTTTATTGGGACTCACCACTACCTCCAATTTTTCTGTTCAGTTTTTTCGCCCTCAACAAGGCGACCAGATTTTACTCCTCTCCCGAAGTCGAGTGGCTCCGCAAATCTTTACTCTCCCCTCGTTTAGTCTAGAAAAGCTCTCTGATAGCCTAGTTAAAGATAGCCCTGAGATGGCGTTTTGGATGGGCCTAGTCCAAATCTAAAATGCCTGGCAGGCCTTTATTGAAAAACCGTCGAGAATTCGAGAAGATAAAGTATGTCCGAACCCGCTAGTGTTTTACAATTAACGCCTCATAATCCCATGCCGATTATCTATGGTCCGATCGAAAGTCGGCGTTTTGGGAACAGTCTGGGAATCAATGCGTTGGGCGAAAATAAAATCTGTTCCTTTGATTGTGTGTATTGCTCATTAGGGTTTACGCAAATCCGAATGAATCAAATCAAAAAAGAAGTCGCCTTTCCCTCTGTTGATGAAGTTGAAACGCTTTTGCGCCATAAATTGCGCGAACTCTCTCAGGCGCAAACACTTCCAAAATCTTTAACTGTTAGCGGTAACGGCGAACCTACTCTATATCCGCACTTTGCAGAACTTAGTGAACGCCTCGTGACTGTTAGAAACGAAATGTGCCCGCACATTCCACTCATGATTTTAACCAATGGTGCACACATAGATAACCGCCGTACTGTCCAAGCTCTCGATATGTACAACGAACGTATGATTAAAGTAGATGCGGGCTCGGACAACGATTTTAGACGGATCAACAATCCCCTCATTCGCGCCAACTTATCCAAAGTGATCAATGGTGCGCGAAAGCTAAAAAACACGATCGTCCAATCTATGTTTATTCAAGGAGCCATAGACAATACGACTCAAGCATCTGTAGAAGAATGGATGGAAGTCGTGGGTATCATTCAACCCAAAGAAGTTCATATCTATTCGTTAAAGGGACCTTCTCTTGTCAGTGGAATCTTGCCTGCAGATGAAGACGCGCTTTACACTGTCGCTTCAAAATTAAAACGGCGAACTCAATTGGAAGCGAAAGTCTTTACTTGATAAATGACCTGTAAGTCTTCTCCTGAGCTCTGCATTCCCCGGCAACAAAAGATAAAGATCAGCCAATAAGGGTTGAGCGATGGGTAGTAGGCTCGTGTCCCACACCAAAGAGTTTGCATAATTGTAGCGAGCCACTCGCTCATCCGTTTTTGCAATTCTATATTGCCGCGCAAAAGCCTCAAAGTGTTGAGTCGCTTCATCGGAATCGGTGGCTGTGGCCCATTGAACTAAATCAATCAAGAGGCGATCCTCACAAACTTGTGGATGGGGCATCTTAAACTCACCCTTTTTTATAGTAAAGAGTGGTGCACAGGAGCGGGCTTTTAAAGTCGACTTTTGCTTTAGGTTTTGCGACGCCACATAGGTCCAAACCGGGTTGGAATGTATTTGCCCAAGCTGACCGAGCCATTCCCAATCTTTTGTTTCGAGCGCTGCAAACGCCTGCCAACCAATCAGCTGAGTGTCCCACGGTCTTAGCCGAGCTAAAAACCGAAGTCTTTCTAAATTTTCTTTTGCAAAACCCCCGGGCCGCCATAAATAAATCGAAAGCCGTAACTTTTCGATTAATGATTCCGGAAGCACCGTCCATAGACGATAAGATTCTTCTTGAAACGCTGTCATCACTTCTGGAATGACTGTCCGCCAGATGGGATCTCCCTTAGGCACAGGGGTCGCTTCAAATCTGTCGATCAACGTATTATAAAGTTGAATCGAATCATCGAAGATCACGAGGTATTGTCCTTTACGGGCGGCCACACGTCGTCCTCCTAGCTCTCTCCATTCTGGCCATGAGGATTCAATCCAGAGCATTCGCTCTTCAGGGATTCCTGCATCGGGTTTTTCTAATGCGGTTTTTAAACTGATGACGGGCTGCCGACTCGAACGGCGTGCACCTCTTGAAGCTCCTAAAATATCAAATAATGTGTATCCCACATCGACTAAACTCACGTTTTTATCTTGTGACCACTCGATGCCTTTATCTCTTTTTTTACTGGCCGGCTTAATAAATAGTCCGACTTGAGTCGAAAGCGAAAACATCGAGAACGCGTCCATGTCTCCACGTCGGTCTCTTTCGGCCTGCCCGTTTAATCCCACCAAGACAATATGAGTTTTCTCCCACATGCCCCTGTCTTTTAAACCGCTCGCTAAAAAATTAATCGACTCGCTGACCTCACGAAGCTGGCTATCCAAGGTCCTTTCGCGAATTTCACCTAAATCATTTGTTGTCGTAAAGTCAGGGTAAAGCAGATCATTGAGATAAACGACACTGACAAAAGGTTTATTTTCGACGCCGTCATCAATCCAATTAAAAAAGTTTTGAAAGTTTCTAAGGGCCGGACGATAGAGGCGATCTAAATCGACTCCGATATTATCTTCAAAAAGTTCAAAGCCCTGGCCCAAACCGGACTTATGTAACACTGGGGCACCACCAGAAAAGAAAGAGGTTCTATAGCCTTTTTGAAGAGCGACCTCGCCAACCGTATTATATTTTGCAGATAAAAAATCAGACCCGTTATGAAAAACTCGGTGTTCGTTAGGATAAAGTCCGGTCATGAGCGAAGCCAAACTGGATTGCGACATAAGAGACGGAGTAAATGCGTGTGTGAAACGAACTGAGTCTTCACAAAAGGTTCGAAAACCCGTCATGTCGTTTTCAAGCATTCGAGTTGATCCACAACTCACATCTGAGAAGGCCAAAGATTCAACGGCTACAATTAGAATTGAAGGACGCGCATCTTGGTTCCAACTGCAAGCGCTTGCAGTTAAAACTGTCCCAATAAGTAAAAACCTAGATATTAACCCGACCATTAACGCCCTTTGCCACAATCGACTAGAATCATACCTTGACCAGGCATTTTAGCTCTAGAGATAATTTGCGATGTTTGCTTAGCGGCAATCATTCTGTCAGAATTCATTTGATTGCGACTTAATTCTCAGTGGAGGAGCCCCCATGTTTACCGACAACTTTTTTGCGATTGCTGAATTTGGCCATGAAATCACCCTTTGGCTGTTAGTGGCACTCTCGATCTTCAGCTTAGCCTTTATTTTAGAGCGATGGCTTTCTCTCAGAAAAGTGAAATCCAACAGTTTCAAAGTTCAAAACCAAATTCGTGAAATCCTACAAAGCCACCGACTGAGCGATGTTGAAGAATTAAGCCGAGACAAAGACACTCTCGAAGGGCGGGCACTTTCCTACGGACTTCGCCATGCCAAAGAAAACGGCGAAAAAGGCTTAGAAGAAATTTTTAGCTCCTACGCAATGGTCGAAAAACCTGCTCTTGAAAAATACCTCAACTTTTTGGCCACCGTCGGTTCGAATGCTCCATTTATCGGGTTATTAGGAACAGTATTTGGAATTATGGATGCCTTCAGAGGCCTCGCTCAGTCACAAGGAGATGCTTCGGCAGTTATGATCGGTATCTCAAAAGCACTCGTTGCAACGGCGATCGGCCTTATGGTCGCGATCCCTGCGATCATTGCTTACAACCACTTTCAAAAACAAGTTAAGGCCGCGCTTCAAAATTTAGAGGCCGTGCGCGACTTATGTATTGCCTATGCTAAAACCGGTAAAGGAAAAGCCTAATGGCCGCGAAGCTTGGTGGGGATTCTGACGATCCCATAGCAGAAATCAACATTGTTCCTTTTGTGGATATCATCCTGGTGATCCTGATCATTTTTATGGTTACCACTCCCCTCATCATGAAGCCAAGTATCAACGTCAATTTACCTAAAGCTTCGAGTGGGGATGATTCCACGCCGTCTAAATTAAGTGTCACCTTAAACCCGACCGGCGAAACTTTTCTTAACGGAAACCCTTCAAACCTTGAAGAGATTCAAACTTACGCGAGCACTATTTCTAAAGAGAATCCTGATATCCAAGCGATCATCTCTGCTGATAAAGATGTTTCTCACGGTAAAGTGGTTGAAGTTATTGATGCCGTTAAAACTGGTGGCGTTAAAAAATTCGCGATCACAATTGATCAACAAAAGTAAGTCCATAAACGTGCTCATTAATTGAGCGCGTCACTGCCTCTTTGCCAATGTATAGATATCTCTACAATTAAATTCGTTGAAGTCGCTTGTCGGCATTCTTATTCGATGCTGTAATTAAAGTTCATTCTAACGGAGGTTATCCATGAGATTACTAGCTACAGCAGTTTTATTAGCATCTTCAGTTTTGAGCACTTCAGCATTTGCATTAGGTGATGCAGGTTGCGGTCTTGGAAGCATGGTTTTTTCAGAAAACAAAATCGGTCACCAAGTTCTTGCGGCGACTACAAACGGATCTTTCGGAACTCAGACTTTCGGTATCACAACTGGAACTTCTAACTGTTCAGCTCAAGGTTTTGTTGTTAACGAAAAACAAATCCAACACTTTGCAGAAGCTAACCAGTCAGATTTAACTCGTGAAATGGCTCAAGGTTCTGGCGAAAAATTAGCTGTTCTAGCTGCTCTTTACGGCTGTGACACTGCTTCTTTCAGCGAAATGACACAAGCGAACTATTCTAAAATCGTAACTTCTTCTTCTGTATCTGCAGTAGAAATGGTGAGCAACATTAACGGACAAGAGTTAGTTAAGTCTTGCACCCTTTAATTTGTTAGATTGAATCTCTAGTATTAGAGATTTATCGAGCAAAGCTTGCAATAGGGCGTTGAGTTCTCGGCCAGATTCATAAATAATGGCCTGAATGAAACGCCCTTTATTTTTGTCTTTTAGCTTACTGCTTTTCTTCTTTTTCAATTCAGCGGCTTATGCCGACACCCAGTTCCTGGGCTCGCAAGAAACTCTCCAAACATTTATTGAAAATGCACAAAACGCGAAACTTTATCAAGACCGGGAGTGGTTGCTCTTAGGCCATTACAAAAAGCACCCGAAATATTGGATGGAATTTCTTTCTGAAGTAGACGGTGAAAGTTTCTTTCTTTCTCCTAATGGAAAAACTAGCGCACAAGATGAGTTGATCGCGACCCTGAAAGCTTTTTTCGAACCCTCTTCTTGGTATAAAGAAGAACGCCTTCACCCGCAGTGTCGGTTTCCCGCTCGGCGTGGTTGGTTGGTTGAAAAACTTCAAATCAAGCCCGAACAATTAAAACTTCTCCCTTGCCAGTTCCAGGCTGATTGGAAGAAGCGGCTTGATGCTGATAAAATTTCGATCATCTTTGCGGCCTCTTATATGAACAATCCAGCCTCGATGTTCGGTCATACGTTTTTAAAATTTCACAAGCGCGGGCAAAGCAGCGAAAACGACCTACTCAATTACGGACTCAATTTTGCGGCTTCTACCGGCTCAGACGGTGGCGCACCCTTTATGATCAAAGGCCTTATCGGCGGCTATAAAGGTGAGTACTCTTTTATGCCGTATTATCTCAAGCTTCTCGATTATTCAAATGTCGAAGGGCGGGATATTTGGGAGTACACTCTGACTTTGGATCAAAATGAGGTCAATCGTCTCGTTGATCATCTTCTTGAACTTGAACAAACTCACTTCGATTACTACTTCTTTAGCGAAAACTGCTCTTACCAGCTTTTAACTTTGCTTGAGTGGGCAAGACCGAGTTTACGAATGCAAGATTACTTTTTTTACCAAGTCATTCCTGCAGATACCGTTTCGCTTATGTCTCAACAGGATAATCTTATCGCCAAAGTCAGTTACCGACCCGCTTTGCGCCAAAGTCTTGAAGCACGACTCAAAATTTTGAATTCTGACGAAGAGAAGATCGCAAAGGACTTTTTTAAAAACCAGCGCTTGCCCGAGTTACTAAGTAAAATAAAAGATCGCGACCCCGAAAGCCAGGCCCACATTTTAGATGCGGCCCTTGCTTATGGAGCCGTCAAACAATTTAAAAATCGCGACGATTGGAAAGAGCCTATGTTTCAGCTCCAATCCGAGCGTGCCCGCCTCGGAATAAATTCCGAACGAGTTGAAATTCAAAGTAATGAAGGACCTCCCCATCAAGCCCATCCGCCCGCTCGCTTCAGCGTTGGTCCCGGCTATCAAAAGGGTGACCATGGATTTTTAAATTTAGGTTTGAGAATGGCCTACCACGAACTGACCGATTCGGATGTAGGTTTACTCGCAGGCTCACAGATTCAGTTTTTTTATCTGCAAGGCCGCTATAATTATGAACGAGAAGTTTTAGACTTCACTCGTTTTCGGCTCTTCGAACTTGTTTCGTTAACTCCCTGGGGAATATATCAAAAACCTATCAGCTGGAAGGCCGCCCTCGGGTACGAGAATACTTTTAGCGAAGACATGCTCCATTTCACAGGTGGGGTTGGATCAAGTTTTGAACTTCTCTCAAAAAGAAAATTGCTCTTAGGTATTTTCACTAATGCCGAAGTCGATCACCAAAAAGAGTTCGAAAACAAACACCTCTTTGCGGCAGGCCCTGGCGTGACCTTGCGGTGGGCTCCCACGGATCATTTTAGAATTCTCTTAGAGACCCAAAGTTTATGGAACACCAATGAAGCATTTTGGCAGACAGAAACACGCGCCAATACTTCTTTTAACTGGAGCCAAAAAGATCAACTGAACTTACAGTTTAAAAGCAAAAATTATGAAGGCTTTGATGCGAATGAAATCATGTTAGTTTACGAAAGATTTATTCTGCTATGAACGTTTTTCTTAAAGTCTTTCTCGTGAGTATGATTTTGTTCTCAGTCGGCTGCACGAATCTTTACTATATGCCGGATCGCCGAGAATACCCTGGGTTTCAAGGCGAAAAGATCCAACCGCAATCTATGTTTTTTAATAGCTCTGATGGAACTGCCTTACACGCCTGGCATTTTGAAGTTGATCCGAGCCGATGCACAAAACCTAAAGGCTTAATTCTGCACTATCACGGTAATGCGCAAAACCTTTCAGCGCATTACCGTTTGCTTCAGTGGATTACGAGCGAATGCTATGAGTATACGATTTTTGATTATCGCGGATTTGGAAAGTCCGAAGGCAGAGCTAAGAACAGCGGTATTCTTTTAGATGCCCGAGCTGCGCTCACACATTTTTCAGGGATAGCTCAGAAACGTGATTTACATCTTATAGTTTACGGACAAAGTATTGGTGGAACTCTACTTCTTCGTAGCCTTCAGATCGACGGGCCTCCAGCTAACCTAAAAGCGGTGGTTATTGAGAGTTCATTTTATGATTACAAACAGATCGGCCGTGAAAAGCTCAACAACTTTTTTGTAACTTGGCCGATCCAGTGGCTCACCTATGCACTGGTCTCTGGAGAAGCTTCTCCTGGGGGCCGAGATTTCTCCACACTCAGTAAAATTCCGAAGCTCCTAATTTATTCCGAAAAAGACTACATCGTGACCTACAATCACGGACCTTTACTTTACAACGAATTACCTGAACCCAAATGGTTCTGGACGACCACAACACCCGGCCACATCAATTCTATGTTTATCGAATCGGGACGTTACCGCAAGCAACTCATCCAATGGCTCGACTGGGTATCGCAAGAATAGAGATTAATCCCCTACTCGGTCCAACGAAATGTGGATATCGCCTTGGCGGTAGGTTCCTGTATTACTCGTATCGGCGGTGACTAAGCAGTTACCTGAACCGGCGAGTCTTTTGTATTGGATATAAAAAGTTGTACTTGCTTGTGTCGACGCATAATAAAAGTCGGCGCTAAGTGAGCTCAAAGTTTCTTGTCCGTTTTGATTGTCGAGTTGAATAAAAGGCCCGTCATTCGTTCCGTCTGAAATTCTAAAGCCGCAAGATGCTAAGTTATTCCACGGCGCTCCCGATCCATCGCCGGTCGAGATTTTTGCCTGAACACTTACACGGTAGCGACCAGCTCCCAATGAAGGAACTGAGAGCGCAGGATACTTACCAGGAGAAGTTGCGGAACCTGCAACGGCAGCTGTATTACAATCAGAGTCTGCCGTCGTATAGGATGCCCAAGATGCACTTGCAGCATTAAAGTAACAACCTGAAGCGGCTGCAAAACTCACAGAACCAATAAAGGTACTGCCAATAGTTCTCCAAGTTGAGCCATCGCAGAATTGCATAGTCTTAGTTGTCGAGTTGTAGCGCTGCTGTCCTTCGTTTGTTCCATTACAAGTTGTAGAGGTATTTCCTAATTTGATTTCTCCTGCTACATCAAGTTTAGCTGTGGGTGAAGTGGTCCCGATTCCCACGTAACCTGAATTCGGCATTATTCCAATGCTGCCAGCTGAAGTGGTTACAACACCGCTCCCATCATTTAGAATATACATGGCGACTTTTCGATCGTTGCCGCTGTCATAGATATTGATGCCGTTGCTGTTGAGAATGTCGATGCCGTCGTCAAATTCAATAATGTTTCCTGAGCCTGATAGTACGGGATAACCGGAACCTGCTTCGGTCCCGATGTTCAGGGTGTTTGTTCCTATGAACTGAGTTCCGGTAGCGTTAACTTGGAGTCGTTTAACTCCTCCAGCAGACATTGCGATCGTGTTTGCGCCTACTCTATATATTCCGGTATCTAAATCGCCGCCAAAGGCGTAACCGGGCAAAGAATTTGTTCCTGCGAAAGCTGGAAGTCCCGCTGTCATCGTGACCGTTCCATCTTTTTTAAAGTCTCCTCCAGGGAGGGCAGCAATCAAGGTATCAACATAGGTCTTATTTGCAGCGTCTACACCTGCTACAGGAGTCGCAATGTTTTGAACGAGGCGTCCCGAAGTCACAGTGATATTACCGAGAATCGCTTCACCATTTACATGCAGTCTTGCATCCGGGCTTGTTGTTCCGATACCGACA
>CAZDFM010000048.1:9790-10134 GCA_964504465.1 uncultured Pseudobdellovibrionaceae bacterium
CGAGTCGAAGACGGAGTACCCGTATTAAAATTGATGCTTCCTTCTGTGGTAGAACCGGCCCCATTTAAATCACCAGCAGCAAAGTATAGATTTCCCTTTTGAGCTGCACCGCTAAAACTATTTCCGCGTCCCAAAAAGTAAGGGCCATCGCCTTCCCCTGACGAACCGACGCCCGCTACAAAAAATCCAAAGCTAGCATTTACCGCACCGCTCGAAGTTGAACCGACATAGATTAAATTGTCTGTCATGCCACTTCCCTGATTGAAGAGCATTCCACCGCGAGTTTCAATTCGGCCATCGACACTTAATTTTTGTCCTGGATTCGAGATACCTATTCCAACGTT
>CAZDFM010000049.1:0-9988 GCA_964504465.1 uncultured Pseudobdellovibrionaceae bacterium
GGTCGTGGTCCTCGTTCTGGCGGCGGCGGTGGTCGTGGTTTCGGTGGCGGCGGTGGCCGTGATCGTGACGGCGGCGGTTACGGCGGCGGCCGTGGCGGCGGAAGATACTAAGAGCTGCGCTCTTAGCATCTAGAAATTCGAAAATTGAAATTCGAAATTGGACCGGGAGTTAAGAGCTCCCGGTTTTTTTTCGCCTTCGGCGTTTCGAATTAGAGTTCTAGGTACATGATTTTGTGGGGGCCGATTTGTGGGAGTTCGAATAGGGTTCCGTGGTATTTGAAGTTCATTTTTTCGTAGAATGGGAATGCGACTTCGCGGGCGTTGCACCAGACTAGATCAACGCCTTTGCCTTTTAAGATTCTGAGCGATTCTTCTATGAGTCTTTTCCCGATGCCTTGACCACGGAAATTCGGGTCGGTCGCCATTCCGCGGAGGCGATAAGTTTTTTGCGCTTCTTTAAAGGTGGCGGCTTCTGGTAACCAGCTTGCGCAGCCTACGACCTCGTCGTCGATCATGGCGCACAGGTGAAGGCTCTCTTCACTTTCTTCGCCAGGGTAATGACTTGCAGCCATAGGTTGCCCAGGTCTAAGGATTCTAGCTCTTAGGGGCCGGATGATCTTGGGTGAGCAGCTTTGGATCTCGATTTGCTTTTTATCCATATACTTACTATTACAGGGCTATGAAATTCAGATCAACCGTCTCTCTCGAAGAGGGTGCCGAGCTCTTAAAAAAAGGAGAGGTCGTTGGGCTTCCAAGTGAGACCGTCTACGGCCTTGCGGCCAGCATTTTTAACGAAGATGCCTTAAGAAAAGTATTCTCAACCAAAGCTCGTCCCTTTTTTGATCCCTTGATCGTTCATGTGAATCAACTCTCGCAAGCCAAAGAGTTATGCCGAGAGTGGAGTCCCCTTCATGATTTTTTAGCAAAAAACTTTTGGCCGGGACCGCTTACGTTGATTGCTCCTAAAAATGAAAAAGTCTCTGATCTGATAACTTCGGGTTTAGATACAGTCGCGCTCCGCTGGCCTTCTCACCCGCTCTTTCAAAAAGCTATTGATTTAGTGGGAACCCCACTCGCAGCACCCAGTGCAAATAAATTTGGAAAGACTTCGCCGACCACAGCTCAGCACGTGATGCAGGAGTTTGAGCACAGTGTGGCGGTTGTTGAAGGCGGTTCAGCTACAATTGGAGTTGAGTCTTCTGTCGTTCTCCCCCTATTTATTGAGGGGGTCTATAAACTTGAAATCTTGCGACCCGGCGGCGTCACTCGCGAAGCCCTCGAAGAGAAGTTGAAGTCTTTTTCTTCGCCAGTTGAGATCCTTACCAACCAACGCCAAAATTCTCCGGGTCATCTTAAACATCATTACCAACCCAATAAACCTCTACTGATTTTTCAGGCTTTTCCAACTCGAGAAGAAGCACTTACTTTCATTAAGCAAAAAGCGGGCACCCAGAGCTCTACATGGGTTGAAATGAAGCTCGCCGCAGACCCTCTTGTTTGTGCTCGAGAACTGTATCGCGATTTGAGACAGATCAGTGATTCAGACTCTTGCACGGCCCTTTATATAATAAGAGAGCCCTCACAGAGCGGGCACTTATGGGCAGCAGTTTGGGATCGATTAGAAAAAGCTTCTACAGAAATTTGCAACTATCCCTCAACAGGCTTTTGAAATCTTGCAGAACTTTTAGTCGCTTTTTGCCTCAGTTCTGGAAAGTTCAAAAAACTGTCTAAATTATCGCGCCTCTAAATGACTAATTTCGTTAGACTTCTTCAGAATCCGACCTATTGCGGCGAAGATTAGGGGGTGGAGGTTGGATTATGATAACTATAAACAGTAAAGCAAAAATGGTGGCTAAGACTTCGAGCGTGTTATTGGTGCTCGGATTAGGAGCTACAGGATGCTCAACTTATAAAAGCAGTGAACAGAAAAACACGGCAGGTGAAAACTCTGTCGGTCCAACTACTACTTTTGATGTGAACAAATATCCTATCAACAAAACTGTCTGCGACCCATTTGATGGCGAACCCGTCAAAGATTTGCAAGGCGGAGTAAAGGCAAGTCTCTTTTATAAAGGAGCCGATCAAGAACGCTGGTACACCGTGGGTGAATACATCAGCAAAGGTAAGTCTTCTTCGCAAAATCTATTCTTCTCGCAAATTAATGTTCCGACCCGGCTTTTTTCAATGGGCTTTCCTACTGAAACTGGCGGCATTGTAAAGACCGATGCAAACGAAGCTTTAAATGAGTTCTTCGCACTTGAATTCACAGGACGCCTTCGTCTCGCAGCAGAAGACGAACCTGGCCTCTACGAACTCGCATTGCTTTCTGACGACGGAACAATCTTGAGCTTTCAACAAGAAGACGGAAGTTTTAAAACTGTTGTAAACAACGACGGAGATCATCCCACTCGTTTTGGTTGCGGACAATCTATTCAAATGACCCGGGAATCCTTGGTGCACTTTAATCTAAAATATTATCAAGGTCCTCGTTACCATATTTCAGTGATTCCAATGTGGCGTAAAGTTACTGAGGCGACAGCCAAAGAAACTCAATGCGGCCAAACCGGTAACGAAATGTACTTCGATTACAACAACGGTTCAGCTCCTCAAAAAGCTTATAAGGATTTATTAGCACGCGGCTGGAAGCCATGGAGTTCTGAGAATTACGTGCTTCCGACGGACGATGACCACAATCCTTGTTTTCCTGGCGTTGCACCCATTATCTCAGAGGTCGTTATTGATTATGATTTAGATCGCGGGTTAATTTTAGCCTGGGGTACAGATATCCCTGCAACTGCGCAAGTGCTTATTAAAAACCTGAGCACAGGCGTAGAAACCTTAACTGCATCAGACAACGTTTTGCGCACGCAACATGAAGTTATCTTCGGAATTGGCTTAGCGCCTGGAGAATACGAGTTCAGACCGGTTTCTATCTCTGACACTTACGGCAAGACAATTGGTAATGCGATCAAGTTTACAGCCAGATAATTTTTGAATTGGAGGGCGGGCAACGGATGGCCCGCGGATTTTAACTTAAAAATCTTTTTGTAGCATCTTTCACGAGGGAGACAACGTCTCCCTCGAATAGTTCTCCGTGTGCCATGATTAGGCGCTTTGGATTCCACTTCTCGATTTGTGCGACAGCTTCTTTCACATCTTTCCGATCCTTAACCATCAAACCACTTAACAAAGAAAAACTGGGCTTACCTGTTAAGTTCAAGACTTTGCCAAGTACTTTATGAAATGTTCCGTGCGGCTCTTTAAGGTTGAAAATAAAATCTGTCACAATCAATGTCTGCGACAAGGGATGAAACAACAATACCTCTGAGTACTTCGCAGAGGGTTCATACAAGTGGTACTCGACAGCACCCTTCCATGGAAACTCGCTTTGTTTTTCGATGACGCCTTGGAAGTTAAAGTCTTGGCGTTTTATGATGAGACTTCGAGGTGCAAAAGTAATCGCATCCGGAAAGCCCCTCACTGCACTGTTAAGATAAATGTGGTGGAAAGGATTCGGAGCAATGATCCATTTCACATTTCCGGCTTCGCCCACCTGCCGTAAGGCTGAATCCGTCATCTTAACGGGAGAAACCAAGAGAAGTTCGCCTTCACTGACCTCAATCACTGTCATGCGGGTTCCCAAAGGGAAGCCTAGGAGCTTGAGTTCCTGCTGGTACGTCCAAATTCCTTTGTCGATGAGTGCGAGCATTGTTCCGCCTTCCGCCAAATTTCTTAAATATTAGGTTACAAATAAGCTTTTAGCAATGAGTCGAAGCCAGTTGCTGATAGAAATCACAGTTTATAAAAGGTAAAACTTCACCCTAGAGGAGATTTATAATGAGCTATCGTTTTCGTTTGGCTAAAGAAAGTTTTAAATTCTCATGCACTCATTTTACGATCTTTGGCCCGCACTCTGCTGAACACATGCATGGTCACAACTATATGGTCGCTTTCGACTTCACTTGTGAAGATGTGCAAAAAGATTTGGGTCTTGCCTTTGATTTTAATGAGTTTAAGCCACTCATGAAAAAAGCCTGTGATGAACTCGATGAGTCCATCTTGATTCCTACTAAGTCGCCTTATTTAAAAATCAATGAATCTGAAAACGAAGTTGAAGTAATTTTTAATAAAAAACGTTATGTGCTCCCAAAGGAAGACACCCGGATGCTCCCCATTACCAACATCAGCATCGAAGAACTTGCTTCCTATATGCATCAGCAGCTCTCCTCTCAATTGAAACCGGCCTGGAAGGTCACCCGACTCGCGGTTACGATCCAAGAAACTGCCGGACAAAGTGTCAGTTTCGAAGCTCCTTAAACAAATTTTGGGCTAAAACCGCACTTTCATCCTATTCTATTACGAGTGAAATTTTTCTTCCTTGTTCTTCTTAGCTTTAGTCTAGGTTTGCCCGTCTTTGCCCAGGATTTGGGCGAGGAAGTCATTGAACTCTATGAAGACAAACTCGAAGACCGTTTAAAAAAAGAAAAAGAAGAACGGATTAAAGAACGCAATCGCAATGCCGTAGAAAAAGCGCTCCTTCGCACTCAAAAGAATGTCTCGCAGTCTATTTTTTCGATCTCTGATGGCATCGACGAGTTTTTTGCCGGCGAACGTTTTCAGCACGAGAAAAATGGTTCAATCGTGCGTTTCGGATATGAAAACTTGATGGTTGAAAAACATCAAGCGCGCCACAAAATTAAACTCAATGCTCGTTTAGTTTTGCCGCGAACAAAAAACCGCCTCAATTTCTTACTTCAATCTCTAGAAGATGAAGAAACCACGGATGAACAAAAGCCACCTAACGAACAGACCTTTAAGACACTCCAAGAAGAAAAAAAACAAAGCTTCTTCGCAGGTCTTCGGTTTAAGAATGTGCAGACCCGCGAATGGAGCGTAAATACTGATGCGGGAGTCAAACTTGTTTGGACTCCAGATCCGTTTGCGCGATTCCGATTACGTCGATCTTTTTTTATGTCTAAATGGGAACTTCGACTCACTGAGAATGTCTTCTGGTTTGAGTCCGATGGTTGGTCACAAGTCGCGGCGATTGAACTTGAACGACCGGTCCCGCCTAAAAACCTTTTTAAATTTGGAAACTCTGGAACACGCAATGAAGCTGTTGGACACTGGGAATTCACCCACGGAGTTTCTTGGGCTCACCAAGCGACTCCCAAACACGCCATCAGCTGGGGCGTTGGGATCACATCGGTTGAAGAACCCACTTACAGTTTAAATAGTTATTTTACTGCAATAGCCTACCGACAAAATGTATTCGAAAACTGGATGTTCTTAGACATTTCACCCATTGGTGCTTGGCCCCGAGATCAAAATTTTACTTTTGTCCCATCGCTCAGAATTAAATTCGAAATGGTTATGGGCGGATTGTAGAAGCCGCGGACTAATTTCGGCGAAACGAATGCCCGATCATAAATACGCCGACCGTTGCCGTTCCAGGAAAAGTCTCGTAGGCATCAATCACCACGATATCTGCACCTTTTTCGGCTGCCTGATTTCGAAGATCATTTTCGCAGCTTGCGCGATTACTTTCGACGGACGCGAGATTCTGCTCTTTGGTGCAAGTAATAATGCCCACTGGAGTAAAGCGCGCTCCTTCATCTGCAGGGAGGCTTCGGACGAGTTCAACCTTAGACCCATTTTCTGTAAGTGAAGTCGCGCAACCTGAAAAAAACGTGGCTAAGAAGCAAAGCCAGAAGAGACCGGCTAGTTTTTTTATTGCGTTTTTTTGCATGGCAACCTCAATTCATGGATCGTAGACCAATAGCTCTCATCATAGATTAGCTACTCACTTAAACCAAACTGCAGTATGAGATGTAAAGACTTTTTCGCAAAGGTGAGTATCTGAATCGAATCCGGTTTTTAAAAACTCCACAGGCCCCTTCGCTTTTAGCTTGGTTGAGCTCTTCACTTAACCTCACGTCTGCAGAGCTTAAGGCTTTAGCGCATATAGGAGCCATTTACCTCGATCGCGACCGTTTGACTGAAGATCAGAGCACCTTAGTGGACCAAACCGTGAGAATACACTTAAAGCCAAAGCGGTACCCTCAAGCATTAAGGGACTGGACTAAAGAGATTCTGCACATAGACAAAGAGTTTCTCATTATCAATAAACCTCAAGGCGTTCCGAGTCATCCGACGCTCGACAATCGGATTGAAAATGTGCTCCACCAAGTCAGCGAATTTCTCGGCGAAAAATTGTTTCCCGCACAGCGTTTAGACGTAGGAACTTCAGGAGTTTGTCTGCTTTCTCGCTCTGCAGAGTTTCAAAAACGATTTCACCAACTTCTGAAAAGTAATGACACTGAAAAGATCTACGAAACCCTCGTCGTGGCACACCCAACCCTTGGTTATCATTGTCACTATATGGAACAGCAGAAAAGGGCGCCGCAAAAAATATTTGCACAGCCAGCAGAGGGTCGAAAAAAATGTGAATTAGAAATTCTGTCCGTCATTGAGGCCGACGAGGGATTTCGAGTGCGTCTTAAAATCCTTACTGGGCGCACTCATCAGATTCGTGCACAGCTTGCTTTTCTAGGTTGTCCACTTTTGGGAGATGAACTTTACGGAGCGTCCAACGCGCACGACTTCTTCTTACATGCCACGGACCTAATTTTTAACTATCGAGGCCTTTCCCATAGTTTTTCAGCACCACCTAAATGGTGAGTTCATAGGTCGAGTTCGATAATATCGATATTCCGTTTATTAATCTTTTTTAACTCTTCGGGCACTCCCGCTAAAATCACGTTCTGGAGCGCATCAAGTATTGGCATTTTCCAATGATCTCGACGGTAAATGAGACTTACCTCACGAGTTGGAAGCGGCTTGGTAAATGGTCGCACCATTTGATTCTTTTCAGCGTTCGGAAGCCTATCTACCAAAAGATGTGGCAATAAAGTGTAACCTCGAGTTCTTCTGACAAGCTCTTTGAGAGTTTCTAAGTTTCCGCCTTCAAAGTGAATATTTTTAAATACGCCCGAACTCGATTGAATCGAGCAGAGCTTGATCACTTGAGTACGCAAGCAGTGCCCTTCATTTAAGAGCCAGACATCGCTTCCATCTAGGTCGTCTTCAGAAATTCTTTTACGTTTATTTAAAGCATGGTGGGGGCTTACATAGAGATGAAACGGCTCATAAAAAAGTACACGGGTGTTGATATTTTTTTGCGAAATGGGAGTCACAAGTAGTCCACCATCTAGGCGATCTTCCTCGAGTGCGGCAAGAATATCTTCGGTCTTCATTTCGTCGATGTGTAACTGGATCGCAGGATACTGTTCAGAAAAAGAGCCTATAAATAAAGGAATGAGGTAGGGTGAAAGAGTGGGAATGATGCCGAGGCGAAAATCACCTGATAATTCTTTATCTGTTTGACGACTGAGCTCCAAAAACTTTCGATGTTCGCGCAAGATCACCTTTGCTTGGTCGATAAGCTTTTTGCCTTCAGGAGTAGGAAGGATTGGTTTTTTTGAGCGATCAAAGACGATCACATTGAGTTCGTCCTCTAGCTTTTGTAATTGCATACTTAATGTGGGTTGAGCCACGTTGCAGGCCTCTGCAGCTTTTCCGAAATGGCGATACTGTTCGACCGCCATTAAATATTCCATCTGTGTCAAACTCACCATATTCGTTCTCCCTGTGTCTTAATAGGTTAAATCTATAAGACAATAAATACTATCGAATTTCTTTATTAGACTTAAAGGGACATACTCAAAGAGTCAATTAACCCCACGGAGGAATTAATGCTAGGTGTAGGTCAAAAATTACCTGATTTCTTATTAAAAGCGACTGTTTCAACTGATGTCAAAACAGCGTTTACCGAAATTTCAAACAAAACTTATAAAGGCAAATGGTTAGTCTTATTCTTTTATCCAAAAGACTTCACTTTTGTTTGCCCGACAGAGATCAAAGCTTTTGGTGATTTGAACTCTGAATTTAAAGATCGCGACGCTCAAGTTCTAGCTGCGAGTACAGACTCTGAGTTTGTGCATTTAGCTTGGCGCCAAAACCATGAAGATTTAAAAAATCTGCCTTTCCCGATGTTAGCGGATATCAAACGCGAGCTATCAGCAAACCTAGGCATTTTAGATCCTAATGAAGGCGTGGCTCAAAGAGCGACTTTTGTTGTCGATCCCGATGGCATTATTCGACACGTGTCAGTGAATGATCTCAACGTGGGACGTAACCCAAATGAAATTATTCGCGTCCTGGATGCTTTACAAACGGATGAACTTTGCCCCTGCAACTGGGAAAAAGGCGAAGACACCATTAAAGTTGGTTAACAGTTAATGTTTACAATGCGGGACCTGTTGGTCCCGCAAATTCTCTCAAAGGAGCTTTTGTGATTGCGCAGTTAAAAAGTCAAATCGGTGATTTCGGAAAGGACACGCGCTTAAATTTCGGGACCGTCCTCACGCTTGATGGCGCACCCGATCTTTCTGAAGAAGAGATCTGGGGTATTTCTCTGGCGGTCGCCTATTCGTTGAATCATTCGCCATTGATCGAAACTATTGAAGCCGAAGCAACTCCAGTAGTTTCAGAAGAAGTTTTTACGGCCGCAAAATCAGCAGCCTCGATCATGGCGATGAACAATATTTACTATCGTTCGATCCACTTGCTCGAAGATGCTGAACTTACGAAGTTGCCGGCTCGTCTTAGAATGAATGTTATCGGCAGCCCCGGAGTCGGAAAAAAACTTTTCGAGCTCATGTCTTTCGCGGTCTCGGCTGTCAATGGCTGCGGCCAGTGCCTGACCTCGCATTCGGCTACCCTTAAAAAAGAAGGAGCCACGCCCTTGGCGTTGCAATCGACTTTGAGAATTGCTGCGGTATTGAACGCAGTTAAAACCTCACTCCAACTGTCGTAAGAGCGCTTCCATAGCATATCCTAAAATGCTATAGCTCTTGCAATGTCCTCTACAAGTTCCCGTCTGCCATCTCTTAATTTTTCTAACCTTGAGTCTAAGGGATGGCAAATCTTTGATTCGTTCTTTACTGAACTCGAGTGCCAGAGGTTTTTAAAGGAACTCGAAGAACTCAAAGCCGCAAAACTTTTAAAGCCTGCAGAAATCGGCAAAGAGCAAAAACAGAATTTAAATAAAACCGTACGCCAAACTGAAATTTTCTGGATTGATCCTCTCATTCCAACTCCAACGCAAAGTCTCTTTCTTGAGCGCATGCAAGAACTCTTAGAACAGCTAAGAAAACTCACTTATATTCCGCTTAAACATTTCGAATGCCATTATTCCATCTACCCAATCGGCGGCTACTACGAACGACACAAAGACCAGTTCCAAGGCGACTTAAGCCGACAGATCTCCTTCATCCTCTACCTCGACGGAAACTGGCAACCTACCGAAGGCGGTGAATTAGTTCTTTACAACGAAAAAAGCCCCGAAGACGTCGACCAGATCCTGCGTCCCGCAAAAGGCCGCCTTGTGGTGTTCATGAGCGAATCCATCGAGCACGAAGTCAGGCCCACTCTCAGATTGCGTCACTCTCTAACAGGCTGGATGCGAATTTAGTCCTCTTCGTTCGCGCCTCTCGCAAAGATCTGCGCATAAAAAGGAACCCACGTGTCCGGGAGTGGATGCTGAGAGAGGGTATCCCCTTTTGCGGGACACGCCATCCATGGCTCACTGCGGATGGTACACCATCCAAGGTGCCGCAGAGGTCCCGCAAAAGGGGATACCCTCTCTCAACACCCACTCCCGGAACGCGACCTTTTTATTTGAAATTTCACAAGGGCAAACGAATATAAAAATCGATCCGAATTGGGGATCGTCCAAATCTTTTGCTCACTGACTTTAGCAAAAAACCTTAATTCTTAATTAACCTTTCCCCTCAAAGATTTTTTTTCGATCTGAGTTCTTCTAAAAAACCTTCGTTCCCCGAAAGCACTTGGGAACTGGTGACCCTTTGCTGGGACCTCTGCGGCACCTTGGACGGTGTACCCATCCGCAGTGAGCCATGGATGG
>CAZDFM010000050.1:0-9924 GCA_964504465.1 uncultured Pseudobdellovibrionaceae bacterium
GAGAGTTGGTAAAACCAGAATTCTATATCACGCTTCTCGATGAGATGACCGAAGGAGCAGAACGAGGCGCGGTGCTTCGTTACGATATGGCGAGTTTCATCGATGCTTACACTCGCGATGTGAGTTTAAGTGAAGTTCAAAAACTCATGGGAAGATAAGCTTTTTATAAACAGCAATTTTGAAAAGCCTCCTTCGGGAGGCTTTTTTTATGCCCATAGTCTCCACCTAGACCTTTCTAAAAAAACAGTTCTCATCCTAGACTTTCGGATTAAGATAAAGGGGTTAGCGTCACCGAGCTTTGTTCGCCCCAAAAGGCGTGCTTCATCTAGAGGAGATTCATCATGGTACGTACACCACGCAACATTTTTAGCCTATTTCTTGGCCTTGCAGCGACCCTGCTTATTCTTCCTTCCTGCTCATTGTTTGAGCGTAAAAGTGATTCAGATACCTCACAGGCCACCGAAACCGTTCGCCCTGAAGGCAGCATTTCGGATGCAGACATGGACCGCGGCGATCAACCCGCGATTCAAACGCCAGACCAAGCAGCGGCTGATCCCGCTCCGGGCGCAGCACCCGTTCCTGTTGCCGCAACTGAAGACACTGAACATCCTAAGTCTGAGCTTCATCAAGTTTGGGGCTACTCAGGCGTGATCGGACCAGATGTCTGGAGCAAACTTGATCCGACATTTAAAACTTGCAGCACCGGTAAACGCCAGTCACCGATTGATCTAAAGTGGACTAAGCCTAAAAAAGGCTCGATTGAGACTGATTATAAATCGGGACCGATTTCTCTTAAGGATACCGGCCATACTTTACAGGTGAACTTTAAAGGCGGGAACACGGTTAACATTCGCGGCGAAACTTATGAGCTGGTACATGCAGACTTCCATTCAGGAAGCGAACACACAATTTCTGGAAACTCTCTTCCAATGGAAGCTCACCTGACCCATAGAAACGCAAAAGGTCAGTTAGCTGTTCTTGGTGTAATTATCATCGAAGGTAAAGCAAACCCCGCGATCGAAGCTCTTTGGTCTCGCTGGCCGTCTGCTAAAGGTAAAGATGTTGAATTTGCAGATGCAGCCTTTAATCCACAATCTCTCCTTCCAGATATCAAAACTCACTACAACTATGTCGGAAGTCTCACGACTCCCCCTTGCACCGAAGGTGTAAACTGGAATGTGTTTAATACTCCAATTGAAATCTCAAAGGCTCAGCTGCTTGCATTTAGAAAGTACTACCCTGACAACAGCCGACCAGTTCAAGAATTAAACGGCCGCAAGGTTACGAACTACTAGGAGCCTCTTTGTGGGCAAAAAATCAAATAAAGCGTCCTCTAGCTCTCCGACTCTTGATCTCCATGGTTTGAGAGAGTCGGAGGTCTTCGATAAAGTCGATGCCTTTATTTCGAGCCCAAAGGTGCAAAATTCTAAACAGGTCCGCATCATGCCTGGAAAAGGTAAAGGAATTGTGCAAAAAAAGCTCATCGAGTACTTAAAGCTCGGTGGCTTTCCGTGGAGCTTCGAAAAAGACTCCAGCGGAAAAGTGAATGAAGGCGTGATTATAGTTCACGTCGGTTAAGACGGAACGCCTGCCAGCTTGCTGACAGAGTTAGTACGACACTGAAAGAGATCAACGAATGGGACCCGCACCAGTGACAAAATTATTCTGGATAGATTTAGAAATGACCGGCTTAGATGTCGAAAAAGAGGTCATCATCGAAGTCGGCGCCATCGTGACCGATTTAAAATTTAAAGTCTTAGACACTTACCATTCGGTCGTAAAACAACCTCAAAAGTTTTTAGACAATATGGACGAGTGGAACACCAATCATCATAAAGCCTCCGGTCTCACTGCCGCGATTCCAAACGGCAAAGCCCCAGAGCGTGTCGAAGAAGAACTCATCACTTTACTCGACATTCACTTTACCGATGAACGCCCCATCTTAGCCGGCAACTCCATCGGCCAAGACCGGTTATTTCTAGACAAGTACTTCAAACGTTTCTCAAAACAACTCCACTACCGCATGCTCGACGTCACCGCCTGGAAACTCATCTTCAACAACGTCTACGGCCTTCAAAGCACAAAAAGCGGCACTCATCGCGCACTCGACGACATCAAAGAAAGCATCGAAGAACTAAAATTCTACATGTCCCACATCAAAGCCGACCCCAAAGTTTAAAAGGGCCCGTCGTCCTTTTTGCACTTCACCGCATCACGCTTTTCAAAAGGGCCCGTCGCCCTTTTTGCACTTCGGTGCATTAAAAGTTAGGTTAAGTTCATGATGTTTCAATCCTCTCTCAAACTTATCATTTTTGTATTCATATCCGCCTCGGTACGGCCGGCACTCGCAATTTCATGTGGTCGACTTGATCCGTCTAACCCGTCGACAAAAACGAGAATTGCGAACGACAAGTATTCGCCCTTCGAACCGATGATTCTCGCAAGTTTTGCTGGAGCCATTACGACCGGAATTGCATTTGCACCTGACGAAAGCTCACCCGATCACGACCGAAAAAGTATTAAAACTATCGGGAGCATTGCCACCTTTAGCTGGATCGCGAGCGGCAGCCTTTATGTCATGACTTCTGCATGCGGTGTAAGCCGAGAAATCAAAGAACAAGTCGGCCCCGTTACCAAATTAGATGTGGACCCCGATATACTAAAGTATCGACGCACGGGCTTTATGTTTTTCTATACACTCAACACCCTCCCGAGCTTACTTTATGCCCTCGACTCAAAACGCGATGAACGCTGGGCTATTTTTGGAATAACCGCCACTCTCCCCGCTTTGGTCGATTTAACTTCGAGGTATGTTTTTGAGAGCGAAGATGTCTCGCCTTGGACTTTAACTTCTACATTAATCGAAAGTGATCGCGACTACGCGCCGGTTCTCGCATTTAGAAGAACTTGGTAAAAATAAAGGACCCTCGCGAGGGTCCTTTATTCAGAATTCAGCTTCCGGGTCAGTATTCAGAATTCAATATTCAGAACACTGAATACAGAATATGGAATTCCGATCCGCGTTCTGTATTCCGTATCTGCTTTAGTAGCGGTAATGATCGGGCTTGAATGGGCCTTTGTCAGTCATTCCTAGGTACGTGCTTTGTTTTGCTGAGAGCTTGGTGAGTTGTACGCCGATTTTTTCTAGGTGAAGAGCGGCTACTTTTTCATCTAACTCTTTTGGTAAACGGTAAACGCCGACGTCTTGGTATTTCGCGCCGTTAACAAAAAGGTCCATTTGGGCCAATACTTGGTTACAGAAAGAGTTGCTCATTACGAATGAAGGGTGACCAGTTGCGCAGCCTAAGTTTACTAAGCGGCCTTTTGCCAAAACGATGATTTCGCGGCCGTCTTTGAAACGGTGAATATCAACTTGAGGTTTAACTTCGCGCATTTCAGTGTTTTTGTTAAGCCAAGCCATGTCGATTTCGATATCGAAGTGACCGATGTTACAAACGATCGCGCCGGTTTTCATTTTTGCGAAATGCTGTTCAGTGATGATGTCGCAGCATCCTGTTGCAGTTACGAAAATATCGGCTTCAGCAACCGCTTTTTCCATAGTGGTCACTTCGTAACCTTCCATTGCAGCTTGAAGTGCGCAGATCGGATCGATTTCGGTGACGATCACTCGTGAGCCGTAAGACTTCATTGAATGAGCGCAACCTTTACCTACGTCGCCGTAACCCGCAACCACAACAACTTTACCAGCAAGCATCACGTCTGTCGCGCGTTTGATTCCGTCAGCTAAAGATTCGCGGCAGCCGTAAAGGTTGTCGAATTTAGATTTAGTAACTGAATCGTTGATGTTGATTGCAGGAACTTTGAGTTTTCCTTGTTTATGAAGTTTTTCAAGGTTGTGAACACCGGTGGTGGTCTCTTCAGAGATACCGATGATTTTGTCCATGTACTTTGCAAAACGTGGCTCGTGCATCATGTTTGTTAAATCGCCACCGTCATCAAGAATCAAATTGTAGCCTTCGTCGCCCCAACCAGTGATGGTCTGCTCAATGCACCAAGCGGCTTCTTCTTCAGTTTCGCCCTTCCAAGCGAAAACTGGAATACCGGCTGCGGCCATTGCAACAGCGGCATGATCTTGAGTCGAAAAGATATTGCACGAACTCCAGCGGACTTCGGCTCCTAAGGCCGTTAAAGTCTCAATAAGCACTGCAGTTTGAATGGTCATATGCAGACAGCCCGAAATGCGTGCGCCTTTTAACGGCTGTTGTGCGCCGAATTCTTTGCGTAGAGCCATAAGTCCAGGCATTTCAGTTTCGGCAATGCGGATCTCTTCGCGGCCCCAACGTGCAAGTTCTTCGAATTTTTTAGGATCGTTCATCGCCTCTTTGCAGACTTTGAAATCACGAGTGTTGGTTGTAGTGTTTTTGCCCATAGATTGAACCTCTTTCACGAGTAGCTCCTTAAAGATCAACGACCATTTCTGGAATGATACTTAGATTTATTTAACGCCTAGGAGTGTGACCCAAGAGGGCCAAAAAATCAATTGTAGGGGGCAATTTTAGGGGGCTTTAGGGTATTTTATTCGAGACCTATTCGAAAACCGTTAAGATCTGGTGCCCCTTATCGGTGATCAAGACAGTGTGTTCATATTGAGCAGAAAGGGTCTTATCAGCCGTTTCATAGTATTTGATGGTCGAACCTGGGATATCAAACTCAATAAGTTCAGCGTTGGTCTCATTAACCATGGGCTCTACCGTGATGCAGCACCAAGGTTTCAACGAAGGACCTTTGCCTTTTTTGCCATAAGACGGAACAAAGGGGTCGTCGTGAAAGACGCGCCCAATGCCGTGCCCACCGATATCCAGCACAGGGTAATAACCTCGGCGGGTTACAAACTTGTTCACCGCAAAGCCGATATCACCGGTGGTTGAAAAAGGAGAAACTTGCTCAATCCCCTTGTGCATAGCCTCATAGGCCACTTCACAAATATCTTTCGCTTTTGCGCTTACATCGCCAACAAAAAACATCGAAGACGTGTCGCCGTGAAAGCCTTCAACCACAAGGGTGACATCGATATTGATGATGTCGCCGTCTTTAAGAAGTTCTTTTTGTGGGAGCCCATGACAAACATTGTGATTCACCGAAGTGCAAATGGATTTTGGATAACCATGGTAACCAAGTGGTGCCGCCTTAGCTCCCCGAGTAAGCGCAAAGTCAGCCGCAATTTTATCAAGATCTTCTGTATAGATTCCGGCTTTTACAAACTTGCCGACATGTTGAAGACACTCGGCTGCTAAGCGGCCGGCCTTTTCCATACATCTGATTTCGCTGGCTTGAAGTGGGGTCAATGTATCCTCTTGGTTAGTCGATCAGGCTGATTAACAGTTCGCCTTGGGATCGGTCTATCAAAAGTAGCATACTTGGCTTATTTTTTCCCAATTTTGGGCAAAAAAAAGCCCGTCACGAAGACGGGCTCCTTTAAACTAGAAACAAAACCTTATTACTTAAGGTGTTTGCTTACGAGTTTAGTCATTTCAAACATAGAAACAGTGTTTTTTCCGAATACAGGCTTCAATTTAGAGTCTGCATTGATGTTTCTTTTGTTTTTAGGATCTTGAAGGTTGTTCTTCTTGATGTACGCCCAAAGTTTTTTAACAACTTGAGTGCGAGGGATCGCAGCAGTTCCGATTACCGCAGCTAGCTCAGTGCTAGGAGTAAGAGGCTTCATGAACGCAGCGTTTGGCTTGCGCTTAGTAGCGGCTTTCTTAGTTGCTTTAGGAGCAGCTTTTTTAGTTGCAGCTTTTTTTGTCGCTTTTTTAGGAGCGGCTTTCTTTGTAGCTTTTTTTGCGGCTTTCTTAGTCGCTTTTTTCTTAGCCATTATAGGATTCCTCCAAATAAGTTGTTGAACTCTTAACTCAAAAGTTAAGTTACAAGATCAATGATACTTGCACGCAAAAGTCTGTCTATAGAAAAATGCAGAGAAAATCGATTTTTTTTAAAATAGTTCATTTTAGTGCGTTTTTCAGAGGGGAAATCGACATTCCCCCTCGAGAAACGAGCCGTTTTTCCCAAAAATTGGAATTTCTCCCTCGAGAAACTGCCGATTCCCCTCGAGAAAAAGTCAAAATTCTTAGTAAAGCTGCCTTTCCCCCTCGGGAAAATGCGATTTCCCCTCCTAAAAACACACTAAAACAATTGAAATTCATCGGTTTAAGTATGATTTCCCCTATAGAAAACGCAGTTCTTCATAGGCAAATTGAGCCTTTTAGCTCGATTTCCAGTTAGTAAACCTCGTCAAAACTTTGGCCATCGCGACCTACTTCTAGTCTAAGTATTCTTCCTAACCCCTTATAACCAAAGATCTTCGTGTCAGATTTATGGCTTAATTAGCTCTTATAAGTCGCCGATAAGTCTGTATGGCGCAAAACTCTACGTTCCAACAAATCTTAAACGCAAAGCTCGGAATCACAAATTCTGGCTCGCGTACTGAGGTGGTTAAAGAAGAGGAGCAAGCGCTATGGGTTCAGGTTCTCCCCTTCTTGCCTCAAGAGAAATGGCAATTTCAAAAAGCTTCGCCTTATAAAGCGAAGAGCAAAAAGTCTTCGAACGCCTTTCTGGATATGGTTTTGCCCCTCGAGAAAAACACTCATACTCAGAGCCAAACGACGGTTCAAACTGAAATCCCCAAAGTCACTCCCGCACCCGCTTCCGCTGCGGAAGTAAAAGCTGTCGAGACTTCTTTTATGTCAGTTGCCGACCTTAATGCCGGCGCGATGGCTCAATTGGAACTCTTAATCCGCGGTTCTTGGGTTAAGCGGGCCGATCGATACGGGTTGAGTGAATGGAAAAAGGCTCACCGCAAAGCGGTAAAAGCTCTCCATCCCGATTTCAACGACAAGTCTAAAAATGCCGAGTTCTCCGAAGTGCATGAAAACTTTAAGAGCCTTCAGTCACATTTTAAGGCAGCGGTTTAAGACAATCGGCTCTTACGATATTAATCACTTTTTCCCAGAACGCTCAGTTCCGAATCGGAACTCGATGAGAACGATCATATTTCGACGAGTTCTAATCCTAATATTTTAGTTGTGGCAAATAGGTGGATAAAATCATTTGGTTTGTATACTGCCGATGACTCCTTTGATATAAAGATTGATGTTTAAAATCCGGCCAGTTCTAAGCAAAGACGCAGATTTTTTATTCTCGGGAATCTTTAATTCTTCGGTTACCGATACCATTCAATGGGACGGACCGAAGAATTTAGACGAGTACAGAGAAGCGTTAAAAGAGAAAGAGATTCTACACAGCGAAGGAAAAGCTCACTTTTTCACTATTGTAGAAGTCGCTACAAAAATGCCAGTCGGAAGTATCAACATACGCCCAGACAATGAGTTCCGTGCGAACATCGGCCTTTGGGTAGCCGAAAGATATCAGGGCAAGGGCGCAGGCACCAGTGCAGTTAAAGAAATAGTGAATTATGGATTTAATGTCCTTGGTCTAAAAAAAATTGAAGCTCATATATTCACGGGAAACCATTCGAGTCGTAGAATTTTTGAAAAGAATGGGTTTGCGCTCGAAGGCACCCTTCGTTTCACGACCAAGAAAAAAGGTCGGCTCGTGGATGAGTGGGTTCTAGGGATAGTCAAATAAGTTCAGTTCCGAATCGGAACTGAACTAGAGCTAAGCTTACTTCTTGAGTTTTCGGTACTGAATACGTTTAGGGATAAGCTCATCCTGACCAGTTCGGCGCTTAAGATCAGCTTCATACTCAGAGTAGTTGCCAGGGAAGAATTCAACTTTTGAGTCGCCCTCAAAAGCCATAATGTGAGTACAGATACGATCTAAGAACCATCTATCATGCGAAATCACCAAAGCGCAGCCGCCGAATTCAAGCAGGGCTTCTTCAAGGGCGCGCAGAGTGTTCACATCTAAATCGTTAGTTGGTTCATCCAGTAGTAAGACGTTCGCACCGGTCTTTAGCATTTTTGCAAGGTACAAACGGTTACGCTCCCCACCCGATAAATCTTTTACGCGTTTTTGCTGATCGCCGCCGTTGAAGTTAAACCAAGATACATAAGCGCGGGCATTCACTTCTTTTGCACCCAATTGAATCACGTCTGAGTTTTCAGAGATGGCTTCGTAAACCGATTTGTCTCCGTCTAAGTTTTCACGTGCTTGGTCAACATAGGCGAGTTTAACGGTGTCTCCGACTTTGAAGGTCCCTTTGTCAGCCTTTTCCTTGCCGGTGATCATTTTGAAAAGTGTCGATTTACCAGCACCGTTCGGGCCAATAATTCCGACAATGGCTCCTCGAGGAATCGAGAAGTTGAGATCTTCGACTAAAACTTTGTCGTCATAAGCCTTAGCAACACCTTCAGCCTGAATCACCACTTCACCTAAACGAGGCCCAGGTGGAATGTAGATCGACATCTCTTGCAGTTTTTCGGGAGTCGCTTCTTTAAGAAGAGTTTCGTAGTTTTGGATACGAGCTTTTGATTTGCTTTGACGTGCTTTAGGCGACTGACGAATCCACTCTAATTCGCGCTCTAATGTGCGTGATCTTCGTTGATCGGTTTTTGCTTCTTGGTTAAGCCGTTTATCTTTTTGCTCGAGCCACGAAGAGTAGTTCCCTTTCCAAGGAATTCCTTCACCGCGATCGAGTTCTAAAATCCAGCCGGCGACGTTATCTAAAAAGTATCTATCATGCGTGACCGCGATCACAGTGCCTGGGAACTTAGCAAGGTAGTGCTCAAGCCACGCGACCGATTCAGCATCCAAATGGTTGGTTGGTTCATCCAGCAATAAAATATCTGGATTTGAGAGAAGCAATCGAGTTAAAGCGACTCGGCGTTTTTCCCCGCCCGAAAGATGCGTCACTTTTGAGTCGCCCGGAGGACAGCGAAGCGCTTCCATGGCAAAATCGAGTTTTTGATCGACTTCCCAACCGCCCATGGCCTCAATTTTTTCTTGAATGACACCTTGGCGTTCAATGAGTTTATCCATTTTATCAGGATCTAAATTTTCGTCTCCAAAAGCCGCATTGATTTCATTGAACTGTTTTAAAAGGTCGTTGAGCTCACCCAGAGCGGTCATGACGTTTTCTTTAACCGTTAAGCTTTCATCAAGCTCGGGCTCTTGCTTAAGGTAGCCAAGTTTAAATTCACGTGCAGGAAAAGCTTCTCCGATAAAATCTTGGTCTTCACCCGCCATAATTCTAAGCAATGAGGATTTACCCGAGCCGTTTAATCCTAAAACACCGATTTTAGCGCCGTAGAAGTACGACAGATAGATGTTCTTTAGCACTTGTCGGTTAGGAGGATAAACTTTGCCGACACCCTTCATGGTATAAATAATATCTTGAGACATCTTTCCCCCTAACAGTATCAGTCAAAACCTATTCGAAATGACTATCCTAGAAAACTCAAGCTTGTCAAAAGGAACAACCCTCTTATAGCCTTGAGATACGAATGAAAAAGACTCCCGCTGGATCCTCATCTAAGAAACGCCTCAACAAGCTTTGTAAAGACTCTGCCTTTGATCTTTCGCGCTTGGGCTTAGACAAGGGCCTCATCAAAACTCCAGAGACAGAAAAACGGGAGCGCCAACAGGCGGAGCAGAAGCTCGCGCGGCGTAAACTTTTGATTGAAGTCAAAAAGAAGATCGACGGCCTGTCGTCTTAGGCTGTGTTGATTCGGTTACATTAAATTTTTAACTATTTGGCTTTTGAGCCGCCTGCACACTCGGGCGAAGCATCTCCGGCGTCACCACCCAAAGCTTCCCACTCTTGGGGAGAGAACAACTTAAGGCTCAGGGCATGAACGCCAGACTTTAACTCTTGGTCCAAAAGCTCATAAACTTTGCGGCTACGTGCGACTCGGTTGAGGCTCTGAAATTTATCCGAAACCAATTCGACTCTAAAATGAGTCTCTGAATTGGGTGGAACCGAGTGCATATGGCTTTCATTTAAAA
>CAZDFM010000051.1:0-9885 GCA_964504465.1 uncultured Pseudobdellovibrionaceae bacterium
TGAGTGCTAAATAACTCTCAGTCAAACTGAGTTTTCCGGCATGCGACACCGATCCTGGGGAGTCCGCCGCCAAAGCTTCACAGAGTTCAGCCTCACCTTGCGAACCCATCCAATGAACCTTATAGCCCTCTGAAAGAAGTTTTGTCGCGACACCAAGAAAACCGCGTGTCGTCCATCTTTTTGTGGCCCAAACCGAACCCGGAAAAATAAATGCATTTTTCCCTGTAAGTTGCAGAGGAAGCTTCAAATTTTCTGGCGGGGCTACTTGCATCGAGGCCCATTCTGGCAGACGCAGTGTTTTAAAATTAAATGAGCGTGAGCGTTCTTTTGGATTCCACGCGCCGTCGTCCGCCAAAAACTTATTAAAGATCTCGTTCTGTTTTTCAGAAACCGGATTAAGCAGCGACATTTGTCTTAAAGCATCTGGCCAACGCATATTGCGCTTCACACGATGATTGAAGATCCAAAAGTTCCACCATTTACGAAAGCCAACTTTATGAGCCGATTTTAAACGCCTAACTAAACTCGCCGAGCGGATCGATTCGTGGGGACAAAAAATATAATCCCACGACTTTTTTTGTAGTCGCTTCTGTAACTCTGCATAAGCAAGCTTGTCACCTTTAGGGAGTTCGTAGATCTGATCAACTAATTTTAAATCTTTATAAATAGACGCGACACCTTTGCGGCAAACAAGCGTCACTTTACAATCCGGAAAGTTTCGGTAAATTCCTCGAACTAACGGGAGACTAAGGAGGAGATCTCCGAGAAAGGCTGTTTGGACGAGGAGGATTTCCACTTCATTCCTTTTTGAATCGCCGCGAGAAGTTGGTCTAAAGGTACTTGATCGTAACACATTAGACTTTTTTGACAAGATCTCTTCCAGCAAGGTGCACAGGGCACTTGCGCCATGATTTTTTCGCCACGCTCATACAGATCAATTTCTTGTGCACAGGTGGGACCAAACCAGGCGACGACCCACTTTTTTAACCCAATCGCCATATGCATTCCAAGGCTATCACCTGTCACCACTATATCGCAGGCTTCAATGCTCGCGAGTCCATCTCTTAATCCATTTTCCATTGGCGAAATAAGGACGTCTAAGCTGTGCGCAATTTCTTTGTTTCGCTCCACATCCTCCCGGCCTCCGAGTAAAACAATTTTTACGGCAGGCCAAGTTAAGAGCGCAGAAATTAGCTCTCTGTGAGCTTTAATCGACATTTTTTTAGCCGGAATCGTATTGGCGCAACCGGTATTGAGACCGATGATGTATTCGTGTGCGGGAGCCCATTCAAGCCGTCTTCGCTCTGCAATCTGTTTTTCTTGAGCTGACAAACCAAGTACGTATTCATCTCGTTTAAAATCACCTAAGTCTAAGGCTTCAATCATGAGCTGAGTTTCGGCTTTTTGGTTTTTAAAAAATTTAAGTGCATCGTTAAGACCAAGTTGCCAGAGTTCGTTCGCTTCAGAGTTCGCGGGAATTATGGCTCCACTTCGCGATGCTACAAAACCTTTTACCACATGCGGTTTTAACCTCTGTATTAAGCCCGTGGCGACCAGGGACTTATCGATACAATAGGCGATATCAAATTGTATATTCTCAAGGCTTAAGAGGTTTTCAAACGTCAGGGTGTAGAGCTTGTCGATCAACTGGTTACCTTCAAGAAGTAAATCCGCGGGCGCTTTGGTCACCCAAGTAATATGTGCTTTGGGATACTTTCTTCGAATTGCCGGAAGAATCGAAGTTGCGCGCAGAACAGCTCCAAGTGCCTCAAGATGCACAACGAGAATGCGGTGACTTGGGACTTCTTTAGAAGTGCAAGTGCTTACACATTCTGTAGCTTTGCCGCAGGGTTTGTAGCCGCTGAACCATCTGCAATCGATTTGTGACATACTTTGATTATACGCGACTCATAGACAAGGCTGAGCGACTCAATTGCGGATGACTCAAAAAAACTGACTTAAGCCTGAGGCTAGGTCGAGTTAAGTCGGCAATTCTTGCCGACTTCTAAGAGCCTACTGACTTTCTTAACGATTGATTTTTTTGAGTTTGGCTACGATTGTGCCAATCTTGATTTCAGACTCTATACGAACTGGAAATTTGCGATCATCGTCTGTTAACCAAAAGAATACGTCCCCGACTGGCTTAAACACTCCGTCGACGGCGATTTTAGGCTGGATCACAACTGTATTTAAGACGCCAATTTCGGTTTTGAGCTTTTCTTTTCTTAACACATCAATCGTACAGACAATATTTTTTCCATCTTCAGCGAGACGAAATTCAATTTTTTTCCCCGGTGTAAGCTGAAAAGCACGCAAATAGAAAAGTGCACTTACGACGTTTTGCGAATAAGGAAGAATCTTCCAGGTTTTCTTTTTCTTTTCTTCACCTTTATCTTTGGTGACTTTAGTTTCCCAGTACTGAGCCTCACCCTTTTTAAAATTGAAATAGGATTTAATATTTCGAACTTGTTTTGATTCTTTCACGCTGATCTGGTGATCATAAGGCACGAGCGTCTCAAAATCGACATGAGTGGTGGCATGATCGTCGACGGCATAAAATCTTGAAAACATCGTATTAGACTTGAGTCGAATTCCAAAAGTGTAAGCCTTTTTGCCGTTCACTTCGACAAAAGGATCAACGCTCAACTCCATTGTGCCCGCAGTGATATTAAAATAATTCAGGCTTAATGTAACCGATTCGCCTAAACGATAGGGGTCAACAACAGGGCGTCGTCCATTAAAGCCTTCGCTGTCTTCTAGTTCTGGCTCACGTTTCATTGGTTTTGTTGCCGCATCTTTTGCTGCTGCTCCTGAGGTTTTGGTGGTCTCATTGGCTGCTTTCTTTGGGGGCGTAGGGGCTTTTTCAGCCTTCTTTTTTTCTTCTTTTTTAGGTTCTGCTTTTACATCTGCCTTTTTTGCTTCTGGCGCTGGAGCTTTGGTCTCTGCCGGCGGCTCAGCTGCTGCTGGTGGCGGATCGATCTCTTTAATTGTAACGAGCGTCTCGAATTCTTTATTTTTTTCTAACTTGTCAGCGGCTTTATAGTCGATCTCTTTTTGTGCGCACCCCAATTGGGCCGACATAAATAACGAAATGAAGATCGCAGGCAGATAATTTAAGGGTTTCAGCTTTTTTGAATAACGCATATTACCCATCTTTCAAGACACCTATTTCGAGACACTTAGATTGAGTCATAATCTGACCTATAGCAAATATTCTCCCCTACTTTTTAGGCGATCTCAAGAGCGACCTCAGATTTATAAATTAATATACAAACTCTCAGCAATAAAAACGTTTTTAGTAGTCGGTTCTGATTTTCCAACGTTTGTGGATCCACATCCACTGCTCAGGGCATTTACGAACATAGGTCTCAAGCACATCATTGTACTTCTGAGTGGTCGCAGTTATCGCCTGATCATGGTCCGAAAGAGAGATATACGGGATTTCGGGGTCAAAGTGGATGACATGAGTTTTTTCGTCTTTTCGGTAAGTATAGACAGGAACAACCGGACAGCCCGCACGCTCCGCAATGGTGGCAAGCCCCGCACCAGTTCCAGTTTCATGTCCAAAGAAAGTGGTCTTAACCCCAATTGGTGGACCGGTAAATTGGTCTAGCACAAAGACAACACACGATTGCTTCTTAAGAGCTTTTAATACGGAGTAAGAAGAATTCCGGGGCGGAATAAAGTGAGTACCTAAGCGAGCCCGCATTCCAAACCAGAGGTCGTTCAACCACTTAAGTTTGAACTCCTTCGAAATCAGGTACATGGGGACTCCCAAAAGCGAGAGTGCCGCAATCGCCAAATCCCCGTTTCCAAGATGTAGAGTCAAAAGACAAACTCCTTTACCCTTGGCTCTTGCCTGCTCGAGGTGCTCCCAACCTTCAATTTCGAACATGGAATTTACTTTTTCTAAATTAAGCTCGGGAAGTTCGCAGTATTCAGTAAGATCTCGGCCTAAATGAAAAAGGCTCTTTCGACCTACCCGAATCCGCTCAGCCTCGCTCCACCCAGGAAAGGCTTTTTTTAGATTGCCAAGAACGACGTCTCGTCGAATGCGAAAAACATCGAACCAAAGAATTCCTAAGAAGTCCCCCACCAAAAACCGCAATTTTTTGGGAAACAATAAAAATAAAAAGCCAAAGAATCTAAAGACCCAGGCTAGCGATTTGAGTCCAAAACTCATCTGCGTCCCCCTTTAGTTCCATGTTCACTCTAAAAACTAAAAACCTATTCTTGTACTGCGAAAAACCTTTGAGCCGAACGTAATCTTTTTCAGTTGTGATAAGTTTTTGGTCCGGCTGTAAACCTGTAAATATTTTCTCTAGATCCGCGTCCGTGTAATCAAAGTGATCTTTAAAAATAAAATGCTTTTTGATTTCAGACTGAAGATAATCCTTCACTCCCTTTTCAAAGGCTTGGGGTCTTCCAATTCCTGAAACCAATACAAGTTCTTTAAGAGATTCTCGCGTGAGCATGTGGCCATCGCTGGTAAAAACACCTTGTGCGACCAAGTCTCCTGAAAGAATTCTTTCAGCTTTAATATTCGAATTAAGAAATTTAAGTCGCCCTAGAATTTCATTTTCGCTTAGCAAATTAGTTTTAGTGATTACAATCCAGTTGGCTCTATTGAGTGCTGCAAAGTTTTCTCGTAACATACCTTGAGGCAACATTTTATAGTCAGCTTCAGGCTGAGTAGAATCTATTAACACAACATCACAGTTCCGCTTTAAGTAACGATGTTGAAAAGCATCGTCAGCGATAATCAGATCGACTTTATTCTTTTCTAAAAGAGCTTTTGCTGCCTTTACTCTTTTGGGCGATAAAAATATCGGCACATCAGGGAACCGAGTTTTGATCATGACTGGTTCGTCGCCAAAACTTTTCCAAGTTTCGTTGAGATCAACTTCTGCCAAGTCTTTATATTGGCCGCCGTATCCTCGAGAAATTAAACCCACTTTAAGTCCGCGCGCTTTAAGCTGCTCAATAAGCAGCATCGTCAAAGGGGTTTTTCCTGTCCCTCCGACCGAGAGATTTCCTACACTCAAAACAGGAACTGGCAGTGACTCTTCTTTTAAAAGGTGAAGATCAAACGCCAAGTTGCGGATTTTAACTATTGCCCCAAACAGAACAGAAAACGGAGCTAAAAGAATTCTCATTTCTCGAAATACTCTGTTAACGCTTCGGCTACGCGAGTCGTAGTGCCGAGGTCTCCAAGCCGCGCTTGCGCCAAAGCCAGCTCTTGTTCAATCTTTTGGCGGTGAGCTTTGTCGTTAAGCATCGGGCGAAGTTCAGTGCAGATCCGCTCAACATTCGCGTCCTCTTGAAAGAGTTCAGGCACGACCAAACGATCTAAAATCAAATTGATCATCCCAAAATATTTAGTCGCTTTAACGAAACGTTTCGCAATCCAAGCCGTGCTCGCCTTCATTCGATACATGATGACCATTGGCTTATGCAGTAGCCCCACCATCAAGGTTGCGGTACCTGAAGCCACAAGCACTACATCAGATAAATGAATCATTTCAAAAGGCTCATCTTTTACGATCATTAGTGGAACTTTAAGCGCCGGGAGACGCGCCTGAATTTCGGCCTTTGAAAAGGTCGGTGCCACTAACAGAGCGATCTTAAGTTTTGGGTTTTCTGTTGCAAGCTTTTGAGCGACTTCAAGTTGCAGATCAAAATGGTGTTTAAGTTCCGAATTTCTGCTTCCGGGCATAAGTGCGAGTACCACCTCATCTGGCTTAATCCCATACTTGGCACGGTGTCGATCGCGGTACTCAGTGGTAAAATATTTTTCTGATATTTCGTCCAGCAACGGATGCCCGACAAAATCTACGGGCACACCGTGAGTGGCATAAAAATCTTTTTCAAACGGAAACAACACCAGCATTTTGTCGATCCACTTCTGGATAAACTTCACCCGGCCTTGTCTCCAAGCCCAGATCTGCGGCGAAATATAGTACACGACTTTAAAGCCGCGCTTTTTTAGTTTCTTTGCGAGCCTTAAATTGAAATCTGGATAATCCAAAAGCAAAACCACTTTTGGTTTTCGGCGTTCAGCTTCTTCGATCAACTTATAAAAGGTGTTTTTAATCAGACTCCAGTGCTGGATAACCTCTTGCAATCCAACCACCGCAAGTTCTTCTGATTTTCCGATTCGCTCAAAGCCAAGGTCTTCCATGGCCTGAGAACCGACCCCAAAGGCGTTTATCTCAAGCCCGATCTTTTTCCAATGTTCGATGAGTCTCTGTGCATAGAGGCTCGATGAAGCCTCAGCCGCAACAATGAGGATACTAGGAGTGTCTGCGCTGGATGTCTTCAATGATTTTCTCTGCTAACTCTAAAGCCACAATGCCATCTTCTCCGCTGACGACGACAGGGCGGTTTTTTTGAATAGCATCTACGAAGGATTGGGTTTCAGCGAGTAAAGCATCGCCTTTTTCAAGGCTCCAGGCTTCGGCATCAAGAGGCACGTCTTCAATACCGTCGCTCAGATTCCATTCGCCGGTTTTGGTCAGCAAGTTGACTTCTCCCGTTCCAAAATCAATTGAGAGGTATTGGTTGTTTTGAAAAACTCTAAACTTACGCTGAGTTTTTTGAGACACTCGTGAAGCGGTCACATTCGCGACGGTACCATTGGCAAATTCAATTCGTGCATTTGCGATATCGACTTTACCCGTTAAAACCGAAGTCCCAACTGCTTTCACTTCTACTGCGGGACTCTTTACAAGCGACATAATCACGTCGAGATCGTGGATCATTAGATCTAAGATCACATCGACCTCAACTGAACGCGGCTTAAACGGCGCAAGTCTTGTACACTCAATAAACAAAGGTTTTAAAAGTTTTTCTCGGGCCGAAATCAGTGCGGGATTAAAGCGTTCTACATGCCCAACCTGAAGCTTAAGCTTTTTTGAAGCTGCGAGCTTCACCAACTCATAACCTTCACTACTTTGAAGCGTCATGGGCTTTTCAACATGTACATGGATGCCATTATTTAAAAACAATTTACAAAGTTCAAAGTGCACGGGAGTTGAGGCTGCAATCGTAACTGCATCAACCTTACCAATTAGCTCTTCTGCATTTGTGAAAGCTTTGGTGTTGAGTTCGGTGGCCACGCGTTCGGCTTGTTCTCGATTTCTGTCGCACACGCCTATCAATTCGGCGGTTTCGATCAATTTATATTTTTGCGCGTGAAAGCGACCTAAGTGTCCGACCCCTACAACTGCGCAACGAAGTTTTTCAGTGCTACTCATTTGGCGATTCCTCGCGTTGATTTTTTAACGAAATTGACCATATGAAGAGTGGCCTCTGACTTGTTGCACTTTTCATCAATCTCTTTAAGAGCTTCATCAATTGTGCGATTACCCATGATCAAAAATCGAATCGCACGATTTACACTTTCGATATCTTCTTTGCTAAAGCCGGCACGCTCCATTCCGATTTTATTGGTAGCACGAACGACTGCATACTTTCCTTGTGCTTGCGAAAACGGAAGGACATCTTTATTAACCGCGCTGTCCCCTGCGATATAGGCAAACTTCCCAATGGTGATAAACTGGTTAAAGCTACAAACGCCGCCAATGCGTACGCTGTCTTCGACAGTTACGTGACCCGCAAAATTTGTGGTGTTGGCCACCACGATATTGTTACCCAAAACGCAATCATGCGCGATGTGAACATAGGCCATGAGTAAATTGTTATTGCCGATACGAGTGAGGCCACCGCCCCCGACTGTCCCCGTATTAATCGTGACAAACTCTCTGAAGGTGTTGTTGTCGCCAATCTCAAGTTGAGTGGGTTCACCGGCATATTTTAAATCTTGTGGAGGACCGCCCACGACAGCGCCCGTATGAACTCGGTTGTTTTTGCCAAGTTTAACAATTCCATCATCGTTACCTACGACTGCATGAGGGTCGACCTTGGTGCCCGAGCCGATTTGCACTCGTCCACGAATAATCGCGTACGCTCCAATTTCGGCGTCAGGGGCAATTTCAGCTTGTTTAGAAACTATGGCAGTGGGGTGGATAGCCATAAAAAGGAATCTCCTTTGAAGATATCATCAATGATTAGCGGTAGCTCACATACGCCATGATTTCGGCTTCGGCTACCGTTTTGTCATTTACTCGCGCGACGCAAGAAATAGCCACCATAGGCTTACGGTGTTTTTTAATTTCGGCGTGCAAAATTAATTGATCACCCGGAACAACGGGCAAACGGAATTTGGCGTCGTTGACAGAAGTGATTGCTACATCAACGTCTTTATAACTCGGATCAAAAAAGGCTAAGGCTCCAGCTTGAGCCATAGCTTCAACAATCAATACACCCGGCATGACCGGACGCTTTGGAAAGTGCCCCACAAAGTGAGCCTCCCCTACAGTCACATTCTTTAAAGCTACAATCTTACGGCCCACACGCGTTTCCGCGTTGGCACCCGGAGTGAGCTCTAAAACACGATCCACCAACAGAAAAGGAAACCGATGCGGCAAAATTTCTTGAATTTGTACTACATCCCAAACTGCTGACTGAACTTCTGCCACGGCTGAGCTCCTAAAAGCTAAAATTGCTTATTTTTTCTTTTCGTAAGCTTTGATTACGGCGTCTGTAAGATCTGAATCTTTGTCAGCCCAAAGTACAACTTGTTGAACGTTAGGAAGGCCTCTTTCGATGATCATCGTGTACTTGCCTTCTTTAGCAATATCTTCGATGACGTCACGAAGTTTTTTAACGATCGGAACCGTAAGTTCAGATTCTTTCTTTTGCATTTCCATACGGTTCTTTTCGAACTCTTCACGGTACTTCATGATCTCTTGTTGAAATTCACCTTGTTTACGAGCGCGAACGTCGTCAGACAAAACCATGCCTTTTTTCTCAAGATCTTCGCCCATCTTTTTAAGATCAGCTTGTTTCTTTTCGAGTTCTTTTTGGCGCTTATCAAAATCTTTCTGAAGATCAGCTTTTGCTTTTTTGCCAGTGCTAGTTTCTTGAATGGCTTTTTGTAAATCAACATAGCCCACTTTGCTTTGAGCTAAGGCCTGAAAGCCAAAAACACTCAACGAAAGAGCGGTAACACAAGATGCGAGAGTAACTTTAGACATTCTTAAACTCCTTATAAGGCCTAAGTTCATAGGCCAATTTATACAGTAAATTAAAAGGGAGAACCAATGGCAAATTGAAAATTAACTGGGTCCTCATCAAACTTGTCTTTGCGTTGAATTGGGAAGCCCCACTCAAAGCGCAAAGGTCCGATCGGAGAAAACCATCTAAATCCAAACCCGTAGTTCTGTCGGAAGTCGCTGATCACTAAGCGATCATCAGCGTCTCCCACGTCGTAGAATACCACTCCCTTAATGCCGGCTTCGCTAATTAACGGGAATTGGAACTCTAAATTGTAATAAAATTGCTGCGTACCGCCAAATGGACGTAAGGCTCTGTTATAGGCATCGGGATCGCGGTTCTGAACAGCTTCATTGTAAGCTCGGTTTGAGTACTTGCGCTTACCAACTGTAAACCAGTCATAACCTCTTAAGCTGTTCGCTCCACCGAGCAAAAACAATTCGTTAAATGGAGGCGGCTCTCCAGGTTTATTCGAAGAGATAAACCCATAATTGATATTGTTACGCCAGATCACGTCCCAGAAGACATCTTTATAATATCTCAAGGTTCCGTAACCCTTGGTGTAATTCTTGTCGCCACCCACACCCGCGTATTCGAGCGAGAGTGAAGCGTAAAGCCCTTTTGTAGGCTCAAAGCGATCGTTTCGTTTGTCGTATTCTAAAATAAACGTAAGCGATGAAGTGGTCCCGTTTGCTGATTCAACTGGGAATAGATCAGGATCGCCTTCTTCTTCGAGTTCTAATCTTGTTTCATCTAAATTATAACGAA
>CAZDFM010000052.1:0-9869 GCA_964504465.1 uncultured Pseudobdellovibrionaceae bacterium
CGTCGAGACCGACACCGGCCGGATCTACAAGCGCACCGCGTCGTCGCCGCAGGGACCAACCCGCTTCCGAGCGCCACTTTAATTGCGCCCGTGAGAGTTGCTAAATTGATAACTAAGGATGGCCGATTCTTTTCGTCTTGAGTCACGGCAACATCTAAGGCGTCAGCAAGTACCAATCGACCTTCCGCATCTGTGTTTGAGATTTCAATGTCTAAGCCCGCGCGTGATCGTAAAATATCACCCGGACGAAATGCTCGCGAACTCACCGCATTTTCTGCAAGGGACAAATAAAAATCCATAGCTTGAGGTAGCCCTGTCTCAACGCACCACCAGGCAAACCCAACTGTAGCTGCAGAACCACCCATGTCTTTTTTCATCCAGCGCATAGCTGAAGCCGGTTTGATATCGAGTCCACCAGAATCAAACGTAACGCCTTTACCTACAAAGGCCCATGGCTGTTTTTCTTTCGACCTTTGAGGACGATAGCGAATATGCACCAGGCGCGGCTGAAATTCAGCGCCACGGCCCACTGCCAATAGAAGGCCCATGTTCTCTTGCGCGAGTCGTTTTTAATCCCAAACTTCGACCTGTACATTTTTTTGTCCACGAAAGAGTTCTTGCACGGCATCAGCATAGCTGACCGGATTTAAGAGGTTGGGAGGAAGGTTTACTAAATGTCGTGCGAGGTTAGTTGCCGCTCCAAGGCTTTGACCACTTTCAATATTTTGGAGTGAGGTTTTTTTGGAGTTTCCTGTAAATTCAAAAGTAAAAGTTTTTTGCGTTCTGGCTGCACGAGTAAAACGATAGTTTGCAAGTTCCATCCCTAGCGCAAAAGCTTTTTCGGCTTCTTGCGGAGCCTTAAGCAAGGTGATTTCGAGATGGGTTACTCCGAGGTGCTCTAGCTCTGAGCTTAAAGCGCCGCAGAGATCACGGATGCGTGAAGTTTCAAGAGCTTGAAGAGACTTTTCATTTTGAATTGTACGTTCGTCTTTTTCTAGCCAACAAAAGTATCGGACTCCAGTGTCTTGTGTGACTTTAAAGAGTTTATTTGGAGCACTGAGAATCTTTTCTTTTTGCCAACCTGGTAAACTTCCCATGGCTTCTTTATTTTTTGCGAGTGTATTCTTGTCGCTTGAATAAAACAGTCGCGCCTCAAGTTTGGGACCCGACTCGGTGTTTCGAGGAGTTTTAGGCTTAACGATCGCGGCTAAATCAAGCGTTGGAGCTCTGAAGCTCTGTGGTGCGGTACGTGTTTTTTTAGTTCGCGCGGTTTTTTTCGCCATTAGAAGCTCCCCAAGGAAGTGATGAACAGGTAGACTGAACCCAGATGGAAACAATAAACCATAAATTTAAGGTCGTTCAACTCAATGCTGAGAATTTGTTCCTTTTTATGGACTTCTACAAGGGAGAAAACCTTAAAAACCTAAATGAAGTAGCTTGGCAAAAAATGTCTTCTTCAAGCGAAGCCAACAAGTCTTTAATGAAAACCAAATGGCTCGCTGAAGCGATTCAAGATATGAACCCTGATCTCTTGCTCCTTAACGAGGTTGGGGGCTGGGAGTCCGCGACAAACTTCAACCGATATTTTTTAGGTAATCAGTACGAAGTCCTAATGGCGGAAGGAAACTCGGACCGAGGGATTGACGTCGGTTATCTTCTCAAACGAGACCTACGCTTTTCTACGCTTTTACTTACTCACAAAGACAAGGTTTTAAGCTTTAATTACCCGCTCGATCCAGATGGCAAACAACTTTATTTCTCTCGAGATGCTTTAGAGCTTAGGCTCTTTAAGACTGGTCAGCTTACGCCCTGGCTTTGCGTTTTTAATCTGCACCTAAAATCCAAACTCGACCGCGACGGCATTGATCCTAAAGGCCGCGAACGAAGGCGCTCCGAAGTAAAAGCTTTTCTCGATGTTTATCGTGAGAGCGAAAAAGCATTGGGACCAAATTGTTATTACTTAGTAGGTGGCGATTTTAATGGGACGCATTCGCCGCAATTGGCTTCCGAATCCGAGTTTTCGGCCTTTTACGACAATTTGAATCTTAAGGAAGTTTTTGAATACTGCCGCGTTCCTATTGATAGACGTGCCACTCAAATTCAATTTCACTCAGGTTCCAAAATTAATCATCTTCAGCTGGATGGTTTTTGGGCCTCAGAGAACTTGTTGCCAAAGTTGATCCCAGAAGAAACTGGAGTTTACCTTTATAAAAGTGACCTTGGGATTGGGATGCCCTATGTGGCAAGCCTCAATCAAAAATTCGCGATGCCGTCGGACCACTATCCAACTCGAACAAGCATTCAACTCGATTAATTTTTTTAATTTGTTTTTTTGGATTTTAGAAAAAGAAAAGGCGCCCTTTTGAGGCGCCTTCTTTTATTTCGCGAATCAGTGCGAAATTACTTCTTAGCTTCTTTTTTGATCTCAAGAAGTTCAACTTGGAAAACGAGAACTGAGTGAGGTGGAATTGAAGGACGACCTCTTTCACCGTAAGCAAGTTCGCTGGGGATATAAAGTTCGTATTTCGCGCCTTTGCTCATCAATTGAAGAGCTTCTGTCCAACCAGGGATAACTGCTTTTACAGGAAATTCTGCAGGCTGGTTACGGCTGTATGAAGAGTCGAATTCTGTTCCATCAGTAAGTGTACCTTTGTAGTGAACCACTACAACATCATCAGCACTTGGTTTTGGACCAGAACCCTCGGCAGTTACTTTGTACTGAAGACCAGACGCAGTTGTTTTTACGCCTTCTTTAGTTTTGTTAGCTTCAAGAAAGTCTTTTCCTTTTTTAAGATTGGCTTCGCCTTCAACTTTCATTTTTTCACGACGAGATTCATACATAGCTTGCATAGCTTTTTGCATTTCTTCTTCAGTGATACGTGGATCTTTTTTACCGATCACATCTTCAACGGCTAATGAAAGTGCTTGAGAATCAATGTCTACGCTTTGACCCTGAAGGTTTTTTGCGAATTGATATCCGATAGAGTAGCTGTATTTTTCGATGTCGGTTTTAACTGAGGTCTTTTTGTTACAAGAAACAGAAAAGACTGCGAGTAATGATGTAATAACAAGCAGGGCTTTCATTCTAACTCCTTAATGGGTTTGGACTATTTGGACATCTCAGATGCTACTTGGAAGTCAGGCGACGGTCAAAGATCAGTTAAACCCATATGGGAGCGGTTGCGCCGCAGCATGGGTTCACAATTCGTTCGAAATCTTGACGCTCGCCTTACTTCTGACCAGTATGACCGCATGTTCGAAAAAGTAACTAGTAATGTTCTCGTCCAAGTCTCTCCCGCTTACATTAAAGAGCAATCCTCTCCCGAGCAGGGCCACTATTTTTTTGCTTATAAGGTGGTCATTCATAATCAAAGCGATAAACCGCTTCAGTTGTTGCGTCGCCACTGGATTATTACTGATGGTGAAGGCCGTGTTGAAGAGGTTGAAGGCGAAGGCGTCGTCGGTCAAAAACCTCGACTTGAGCCCGGCGAAACTTTTCAGTACACCAGCTTCTGTCCACTCCAGACTCCGACCGGAAATATGCAGGGATCTTATTTTTTAGAGGACGCTGAAAAGAAAATCTTAGAAGTAAAAATTCCGATGTTTTTACTTTGTGAACCGAGCCACTTTCACTAAGGCTTCATTCCTAACACTTGTCTGAACCGCTCAAAAAAACTTAAAGTCCTTTCATCAAGCGGACGCGCCTTGAATTCATCTCGTGGAAATACATCGACCTTGTCATGCCATGATTGTGGAAGTTTTAATTTAAGCATGTCTTGAAGTTCGCGGCTTCGGTGGCGAGCCGACAAATGAATGAGCAGGATTTTTTCACAGCTCAAATCTTTAAGTCTCGGAAAAAGCTCATGCAAGTGGATGTGACCCCATTCGCGCGCTTCGGTGATCGACTTTTGTTCATCAGCGTAAGTGGCTTCCATGATGAGAAGTTTTGACCTACGAACCCACTCGGGCCCGTCTAAAAATTCAATCTGTGTGTCACCCGTGAAACTGATATGAGGCTCTTCTATGTTTTCGTTGAGCTCGTGTCCCTGCGATTTTATATCGAGTAGTTTTTGTCGTTCAAAATTAGCGTACTCGGGCTTTAAGCGTTTATTAGTTTTAAAAAGCGTATAACCTAACGAGGGCACACGGTGTTTTGTTTTAAACGGACGAACTCCCCAGTTCCCTTTCAGCTGAATCCACTGCCCCTCTTCAACCCCAATGAATTCGTAGCCATAAGTATAACCTTCCATTTGCTGCCAAGCTTCGATCACTCGAGTCATCGGCTCTTTCATTTCGTGTGGCATAAAGAATCGCGGAGGCGGTTGGGACATTAAACTCTTTTGAGAGATTAAATAAGGAATTCCACCCGCGTGATCCATATGAGAGTGACTCACAAAATAATCTCGTGCCGGAACTAGATAGGGAAGGCCAAACGCCACATCAAAAGCGATCTTTAATTCTGGAATTAAAAACGAAGTCCCCTGCCCTGCCAATGAATTACCAAGGAGTGTGAGGTCTCCGAATTTATAACTATTAGGCCAAGGCCAAGCATTTTGAGGTAAATCCATGGGGGCTTTGTATCAGATTTAAGGCGGGTTTTCGCCTACAAAATGTGGTTTTGCTGACGCATTCTTTACAGAGCCTTGACCGTACTGTGACAGCAGATTGGGCGCGACTCTGTTACGGTGAGGAAGATGTTTCTTGCTGATTTTCATATTCACAGTGATTTTAGCGACGGAAGGCTTTACCTCCCCGAACTGATCGACTTTTACGGCCGCCGAGGCTTTGGCGCGATAGCAATCACCGATCACCTTTGTGAAGAAAAACATTGGCTCGGGCAATCGGCTCGCTTCTTAGGCAAAAGCCTCAGCAAAAAAACATTTCCGTATTACATTGAAGCTCTCCATAAAGAAACCGAGCGTGCGATGCGAGACTACGAGATGCTTGTTATCCCTGGAGTCGAAATTACCAAAAACTCTGTTGATCATAGCGAATCGGCACATGTGTTGGCGCTTGGTTTAACAGATTGGATTTCTCCCGATCAACCGGTTGATGAGCTCTTGGTAGAAATACGCGAACGCGGAGGCTTAAGTATTGCGGCTCATCCCGTGTCGACTCGTAAATATGAACATCAAACTTTTTATTTGTGGAACCACCGAGAACGGCTTGCCCCGTTGTTTGATGCTTGGGAAGTTGCAAGTGGTCCCTTCTTGTTCGAAGAAGTTCGCATCTCAGGCTATACACTTGTTGCAAACTCTGATCTTCATCACCCGAGCCAAATTAATTCCTGGAAGAATCGAATGGACTGCGAACGCAATCAGTCGGCGGTGTTTGAAGCCATTAGGGGTCAGGACTTGGATTTTGTTTTTTATAAAGATCCGGCGCCCACTAAGATTCCGCTTCGACTCAATTTATCACGTTGTGGTACTTAGGTTTAGTGGTTACTGAGGATTATTTGAAACTTTAAGCAGTATGCTATTTACCGTGTCTAAGTTTTTCTCTGGTCAAGTTTTTTGAGTCCACCTGGTGGCGAATCCAGTTTCCTAAAAAGCTCGCTTCGAAATCTGTTTCGACCTCGTGACCTTTGTTGAACTCAAACCATTGCACAGGGATCCCTACCGACTGAAGTTTTCGCATATCCGCGTAAGCTTCTTTGAGTGGAATGTCTTTGTCTTTAAATCCGTGAGTCATAATCATAGGGATCTTTTTATGAAACGGCTTGATGAGTTTTTCCCACATTTGCGGGAAATAAATGTAAGTGCTCACGCCAATGACTCCTCCGAGTTTTTTCGGGTAAGTCATCGCAACGTGAAAAGCCATCAGTCCACCTTGAGATAGGCCAAACAAGTATATGCTTTCACTTGGCCAGCCTTGTTCGATTAAATCATCAATCAAAAGTGTTAGTTTTTTACGGCTGTTTTCGATGCCTTTTTTGTGACGAGGTTCAGAGGCGTACCACTGATAGCCGCCCTCGTAATCTTCGGGAGCGTTCACCAGTAAGTAATGCATCTCAGGAAGTTCAAGTTCAGAAGGCAAACTTAGAAACGGATCAAGACTGTCGCCCTGCCCATGAAGCACGATCATAATCTGCGGATGCGACTTCCAACGCTTCGAAGAAGGCTGAATAATCTGAAAGCCAAGATCTGTTAAAAGCTGCATCGAAACGAACCCTAAATTTTGAGTGTGAACCGCAGAAACGGCAGGCTTAGGTATACCCCATTTCTCGATGCTGCGCATTAACTAATTGTAAAGAGGCTCAATTTTGTCGCGGGTCTAAAACTTGGGGCTTGGGCCAGAGGCGGGTTCCGTTTCGAGTGAACTGCGTTATAATCACGTTGCGTCTGGAGATTAGCCCTATGGTTTTAGGCAGGACCAGGTGGTAAAGACCGTGGTATTTCAAACGGAATTCTCCCTTTTCGGATGGAAACTTTAGAGTCAAAAGCCATTCGCAAGTTTCGATAAGAAGAACTGCTGGTCCAATGGCTAAAGCAAGGCCCTAGACGGACCTCACCTTATTATAAGTTCCGCACCATTAAGTTACAAAATTGCTCTCTAATTTATGATTTCGCCGTTCTTCTCGGTAAACCCACTGATTAAATTGTTTGAGGTACTTTTCTCTGGCGGACTTTGAAACCTGAGCTTCTCTACGGTTGGCTTCAATGTAACCTTTTAGATTTAATTCTTCGAGCGAACTTAAAAGTATTCGCGTGAAAGCAAGCCCCTCCCAAAATCTACCGAACGCATTCCCTTTTTTTGCACCCGTTACGCCTCTTGCAATGAGTGAGGTAACGGATTTCAGAAATTTTTGAAAATTTACTCTCGAAGAAATACGAATTTTAAGATGAAGATGATTTCCAACATTCGCGAAGTCGCCAATCTTAATTCCAAATTTTCCTGCTTTATCTCGAAGTGTTTTACGAACAAAAATTTGATTCTTGCCCGTCAAAAAACTAAGCCGCCCATAAGCTTTATCTGATTTTAAAACTAAATGAATCCATTTCTTGGTGCTCAGAGGCCTTTCAAGTTTTCGAGTTTTTTTCGTCCGCAATCCCCCATGCTGGGTCCTCGAATACCTGCTCTTCACAGGCTTCATCTCAAAATATTCAAACAGTTGGGTTTGCTTGCTTCTCATCTGGGGCAATATAATTTTAGCCTCCCAAAGTTGCAAGAAAAAAGAGTAATGCCCAATCTTTTCATGCGCTTAGCATCACTAGCTAGGCAGCTTTCTCGCTCGAAAGGATCGAATGTTGTATCAAAATGAGACACGCAAAGGCGCGCTAGGAAATTCCTTTTGAAGCGCATATGATTTATCCGTGATGGCGTCGCGCACAGAAATAGAACGAGCCCACGGCCGCGCCGCGCCGACGGCCGCACTCTCGACCGCGAAGATGAGCCTTCTGCCCGACCGCGAAAAAAATCGCGCGGGAAACGGCCCGACCCGTACGAGGCATTGAGGCAGAGGGAAGTTAGGCCACAGGTTAACTGTGGCCTGGGAGTGGTTAGAAGTGGCCTTTTTCGATGGTGATTTGGATGTCGTATTTGATGGCGCCGTCGGCGTAGGTGGGGGTCATGTCTTCTTGTATTATGACTCGGCCGGTTTTGGGGAGGCAGTTTCCGCATGAGGAGACTTCTAGGACATATTTTGTATAGCCAGGAGCAAGAGCTTGCGCGCTTACTTTTGTGACTTCAGTTACATATTCGTCGTGGAGAGTTTGGGCCAATTCAGGGCTTTGTAGAAGTGCGCGAATGACGTTGTGGCCCTCGGTGATTTCTCTAATTGGACCCGGCTCAATTCTCATACTTCGAGCCACAGCTGTAGTTGAAAAAATTGAAGCGGCTAAAATGAGAGGTAAAAGTAAGTAAGTTTTCATAAATGTTCCTTTAAGTTGTTAAATACTAATTGTTGAGCTGCTCTTTCGCTCGAAATTGCTAAATATATATAACGCCTCCTTAACACCGTCAGGCCGGCAGTGACGAATATGTACACTTCTTGATGAACAGGTGGCCTCCTGGCTTACCTTCTGGTCAGGAACCCAGGCCAAGGAAGTGCGCAGTCTCAAGTGAGCGAATGTACCCCAAAACTCTTCCTATATATAAGTCGATGAAACCCGCCCCACCCTATCCCCTGCCCAGAAAGCTCTAATCCTTTCCGGTGGTTCTGCTCGAACCAAACGGCGTAGGAAGAATCGGATCGGTCGTTTAGGCCGCTGCATTTTTGAGGTCGATTAAACAATTGAGCAACAATTTGCGGCACCACCCTGAAGGAAATCCTGGGCCTACCCCCTTCAAATCGCTTTAGGCGCCTATTAGCCGCGGTACATGCATTGCCTTTACAGGGCGTGGACGTAACTAGACGAGGTTTAAAATGACAGAAAATATTGGAATGATTGGGTCAATAGCACACGCCTTCAATGAAGGTGGATTTTGGATGTATGCGATTTTAGGAGCTCAGATTGCTTCAATCGCAATTATTATTGAAAGAGTGATGGCTCTTTATCTCGCACGCTCTGAAAGCCAAATTAAATTGGTTGATCAGTTTGAATCGAGCATTAAGAAGGGCGAAATCGACTCTGTTATTCAACAAGCAGAACGTATGGCTGGTAAACACCCAGTAGCTAACGTCTTAGTTGTAGGTGCAAAAGCCGCGAAAAATCTTGGTGGCCGTGACGAGATTCAATCTCGTATGGATGAAGTTCTTTTAAGTGAAAACACTAAATTAGATGTACGCACTGGTTATTTAGCAATGCTTGGTAACGTAGGTACGCTACTTGGACTACTTGGAACGATCACAGGTATGATTCGTTCATTCGGCGCGGTTTCAAATGCAAACCCTGTTGAAAAGGCTGCTCTTCTTGCTTCGGGTATTTCTGAGGCCATGAACGCGACAGCTTACGGTCTTATCGTAGCGATTCCGGCTCTAGTTGCTTATGCAATCTTACAAAGCCGCACTATGAAATTAGCTGAAGATTTAAATCAAGCTTCTTTAAGAGCCTTTAACTGGCTGACTTATAGCTTTGAAACTGTGGGTTCAAAAGTAACTCGCAAAAAATCAGCGAACTAAAACACTTAACCACTTGTTGGGACTGTCGTAACAATTCTACGACAGAAGCAAGTGGCGGTGAAGATTTGGGTAAAGTTTTTTTGGGTAACTAATTTGGAGAGGCATTTATGGCAATGAGTGGCGACAATAACGATAAGTTTAATTTCGAATTAAACCTCGTTCCATGTATCGATTTACTTTCGGTATTGATCAGCTTCCTTCTGTTAACTGCAGTGTGGGTTAACATTGGTGCGATGAATGTAAAACAAGCGATGGGCGATGCTGAGCAGGATAGCAAAAAGAATCCCCCTTCTATTTCGGTAACTTTTGAATCGAACGGCGACATTAAGCTTTCGCTTAAAGACGTCGAAGGTTCAACTTCTCCGAAAGAAGTTCGAATCGCGGGAATCAATGCACGAGTAGATCTTGAAAGCATGGAAGAGATGGCGACTAGCCTTAAGCAGCAGAACCCTTCTCTAAATACCGCAATGATTTTACCCAGCCAGAACACTAAGTATCAGGACATGATCGGTGTGATGGATAAACTTCGTAAAGTCGATATTCGTGATTTGGGTGTAGCGCCCTTATAATGGTGCCGCTTAAGCGGTGCCCGGATGAACTGTTTAAACTGTAGGACGTAATATGAAACGTAGTTTACTTTATAACTCTCACCAGTCAGGCCTCGAGCAACAATCTGCTTTAAAGCCTAAGAAGAAAAAGACTTTAAAAGTCTTAGCGGGCAGCCTTATGCTCACCTCACTGGTTGATGCGTTTTCAATCGTTGTAATCTATTTGATCATGGGAACCACAGCAGGACTTAATCCTGAAG
>CAZDFM010000053.1:0-9788 GCA_964504465.1 uncultured Pseudobdellovibrionaceae bacterium
GATTTTGATTTTCACTGTGTCTTTTAAACCCAAGATATCCAATGAGGGAACCTGCCCCAAGAACTCCTGTATAACTAAAAAACTTTCGGCGCGAGAGTTCGAAGATTTTAGTGCGCATAGTTTGACCACTCTTCGTCAAAAAATCGAACCAGAATTTGGTTATTCAATTTGTTGATCTCTTGAGTGGTCACTATCATGTCGGCCGGAAACACCGGTAAAGTCTGTGCCACTTCGGCATTTATATATTTTAAGCCTTCAGGAAAAATTTTGGGAACCTCGTAAGTTCCGTTGTGAACGAGAATATAACCCCAATCCCCAAATGCTGGGACAAACACATGATAAGGCATCGTCTGAAAGCCAACCGACTTTAAGGTGCTGTTGATGCACCAAAAGGATTTTTTTGCGACATAGGGTGAAGTACTCTGGATTACAGCTACACCGTCAGAGGTCAAAGCGGTTCTCAACGCGCGATAAAAAGTGTTCGTGTAGAGTTTTCCGACCGAATAATTACTGGGATCCGGAAAATCAATCGCGATAAAATCGAACTTTATCTTGTTTGTTTTAATCCACATGAACGCATCAGCATTATGAATTTTTACTTTAGGTGAATTGAGAGCGTTATCGTTTAGAGTCTTCATCGTATCGTGTTCAGAAAACAAAGCCGTCATTGCGGGATCAAGATCAACTAAAACGATCTCTTCAACTGAAGGATATTTTAAAATCTCTCGAACGGCTAAGCCGTCACCCCCGCCCAAAACCAAAACGCGACGCGGATTTTTCAAGGACGCCAAACCTACGTGAATTAAAGCCTCATGGTAACGATACTCATCTCTAGAACTGAACTGCAAATTGCCGTTGAGGAAAAGTCTTAAGTCGCCTTCGCCCTTAGTCATGACGATGCGTTGGTATTTTGAATTCTTAGAGTAGATTACTTTGTCCGGGTAACTCGCAGCCTCTGCGAAGCTTAAAATACGCTCCGAATAAATAAAGCCTAAAACGAGAGAGATCAACACTAAGGCAGCCGTACCTTTAAGAAGCTTGATCCATTTTATTTCACTACTAAAAAGATATAGAGCCCAAACGCCAACGAGCACATTAATGATTCCGAATAAAAAAGCCGATCTCACCAATCCCAAATGTGGAACTAGGACTAACGGAAAGAGCAATGACGCTAAAAGCGCTCCGATATAATCGAAAGTAAAAACCTTTGAGACTAGATCTTTAAACTCAAAACTTTTCTCAAGGATGCGCATAAGGATAGGAATCTCAAACCCGACTAGTGTCCCAGTAATGACTACGAGGCTGTAGAGGAGAATCCTAAACGAAGTAACGTATTCAAAAGAAATAAACAGAATGGTCGCTGAAAAACCACCTACCAATCCGATCAACAGCTCAACCTGGATAAAGGTAAATATTAAATTCCGATTTACGAATTTTGAAAGGTAGGAACCTATTCCCATCGAAAATAGGTAGACGCCGATGACTGTTGAAAACTGAGTGATCGAATCCCCGAGAAGATAACTGGCCAGCGCACCCGCGATGAGCTCATAGATGAGCCCGCAAGTGGCAATCGCAAACACAGAAACTAATAAGACAAATGACATCGGTTACAATTACTTGTTTTAGCTATGAATGGCAGAAGCGATAATCTGCGCAATAGCGAGCACAGTTGCTCCGGCAGTGATCGCGAGTGCAATATTTTGCTCTTCGACGATTTCTTTCCAAAGGTGGCCCGGAGTCAGCTTGTCGAAAATAAAGAATCCCAATGCAAGAATCACCATTCCGAGTAACGAGAAGACCACGGCGTTAATTACGAACTGCATGTTAATAAGTTGTTCAGTCATCATTTAAGTTCTCCCTATTCTTTAAAGTTCTAAATTTATTTATGATAGCTCTTGCCCTGTTTTTCCCACTTTGCGGGCTGTCCCGAATCAGAAATTTTGAATCCTCGGTAATTTGCAAAGCCCACCGCTAAAACAAGTACAGTGCCGTATACGATGAAAAATTTCTTCATAGGTAATCCTCGAGTCCTGAGTCGCTTGTATAATAGGGCGAAAAATCGCTTTGTGACCATCTGTTGACCTCAAAGCTTCGATTACGCCACCAAACAAAAAGAGGAAAGATCGAAAGAAACAACGTGCTCCATAAAAAGTTCGACCAAATCGGAACGTCGCGCTTAATACGAATTGTAGTGGGAAGAGTTCCTGAGCGAAGCGCTTCACCGCTAGCATCAATATTAAAGTGATATTTTCCAGGGGGAATTGAAGTCAGCAAAGTTGTCGCTTTTTGACTTCCCTCATTCCAAGCGCCGTCACTATCTCGGCCCCAATAATATTCTAGCCCCTGCTCAAAGGCGATGCTTTCACCGTTGTCATCATTCACAAGTTCGATTCCGTATTCGACCCAACTGTTACTGACGGGTGCGATAAATTCAAATTCCACATTAGTTTTGCCGTACTTTAGCTCAAAGGGCTTAGAAACTCTTTCGTTCGCACTTCCCGCCGCAGTTGAAACAGGAGAGGTTGAATCCATCCCACCGTAAGAGCTTCCAAAGGTCGAAGGCTGGTTACTAAATTCTATGACTTCGTTGTACGCGGTCTCATTTTTTGCGGTCATGACATGGGCAACCTGCAAAACAAAAAGAAGTACAAAAAACAGACTCCAGTAGGCTCCAATGTCTGAAGTTTTCACCATCGTCGAAGGTTGATTGGGAGAAATCCCAATCACCGTAGGCATAGCCTCTTTTATATTAAAGGCTTTTCTTACTTCGCCTGGTGAAACGTATTGGCCAATGGACCAAACGACTTCGTTATCACTCTTTTCACAGGAAAGAATCTCTGGCGGAGAAATATAATCCTCAACGATCACGGTTTCGCCGACCTTAACTTGCCAGTAAAATTCCCCAATCACGTATTGCGTGATTGCACGTCCCCTATGGAATAAGTGGTACGTGGTTCCCAAAGACACGGCGACGTTATGATTGCCGTGTGTTCCCATGACTGGATTGTCTTTAGTCTGAACTATGTAACTCCAATGACCGTCGAACTCCATAAGCCAGCGAAAGCCCTTGATTGGATTGAATAACAGATATTCTCGCCAGAAATAAACCGCCGATGCGTCACTTCGAATCATAAAGCCTATGCATTCCCAAGTGACGCCGTGAAGTTTTCCTCTCTGTCCAAGTGGAATGAGAGGACGCTGTTGTGTTTTCCGTGCGGCAACTTCTAAGACTTGATAGTTTTCATTCGTCGGGTCGATGACCGAACCGCATGAACTGCAGGCCACCGAAAGGCTCATGCCTAGAGCTCGAATGGCAATTGGCGCGCCACACACAGGACAACTGAAGCTCTTTACAGAGGCTGGTTTAATTTTATCTACTGTTAGTATTGGTTTACCAGCCATCAAGCTCTCGCAAATTCATAAATTTGAGTTCTTCGAATTCCCGATATGAACCCATAAATACTCGGTCACCCTCTGTGGAGTAATCGAGTCCTGCAAATTGTTTTTGAGGACCACTTAAATCCACACTCGTCGAAACTCGGCCAATCACACTTTTCACTGGCAGTTCACCTTGGCTGCCCGTGCACTTCACTTCGCGAACATCATCTACTTTAAAAGTTTTACCCGCGAGCGACACCGTTGCTCCGGCCTGCATCTGAGAAAGCGGAGGTATGGAAATTTCATCACGCAATTGAAAGCTCAACATATAAAATCCTTGAGCGTCTGCAAGCCATGCGTCTCGGCCGTCATCAAAAAATAAATACCACTCGTTCCAAGTGCCTTGTGAGTAACTGATTTTTTGCCGCCCCACTATTTCAAACTTTGATCCTTCATAAATCCCTGACGTGCCAATTTGCAAAGGACTCAAGTCCGGTGGCAAGGTGGCCATCTTACCCAGATTTTCAAGATCAAGATCATGTCTCACGAGCGTCGAACTACAGAAAGAGCACACGCCAAAAATTGACGAGCGTGATTTAAATTCGACTTCGGCCCCGCACGAGGGACAATTGAGGATCATGGGTTATGTGATCCTTTTCATAAGTTCGGCTTTTTTTGCATCAAATTCGGCTTGGCTGATAATTCCGTTCTTCATCATTGTATGAAGTTTATTAATGGTTTCCATGGGGTCTTCATTCTTTGCAGCTCCACCACTGGCATCTGTCATGGCTTGGCTCATTGCCATCCCGATTCCTAAGCCTGCACCAGCGCCGGCTCCGCCGCCCTCATTTTTAGCGGCAATTGAAATACTGTCTGCCGCCTGAAACTGCGCATAATTTCTGAGATCGCCAACCATTTTCATGGAAGCCATTTTATCTAGATGGCCTTGGAGTTCTTCTGGCAAAGACACACTCGTCACATAAAAAGATTCGAGACTTAGTCCGTAGCCAGAAAACATTTCTGAAAGAGCTTCTTTTAAGACTCTCGAAAATTCTGTTTGGTTTGCCGCCATATCGATAAAGCTTGTTTGAAGGCCTCCAAAATACGTCGCAAGTCGAGTTAAGATCGCAGAGCGAAGTTGACCTTCGAGTTCTTGAGTCGTGAACACATCTTTAGTTCCGCTAATTTTATTAAAGAAGACTTTCGGATTCTTAATTCTATAAGAATAAGTTCCGTGAGCGCGAATTCGCAATGGACCAAATTGAGTGTCCTTTATGACAATTGCATTGGGTGTTCCCCAACGCTGATCAAGTTGCTCCCGAGTCGAGTAAAAAAACAAATCCGACTTAAAGGGAGACTGAAAGCCTTTGTCCCAGTGTCTAATATTGGTGAGCATAGGTAGATTATTAGTTACTACGGTATGGCGGCCAGGCTCGAACAAATCTGCCAACTGCCCCTCGTTTACGAAAAGAGCAAGTTGAGTGTCTCGGACCGTGAGTTGTGCGCCATTTTGAATTTCAAGGTCTTGCATCGGAAAACGGTAAGCCAAAACTCCTGTTTCGTTCTCGTCCCACTGGATGACGTCAATGAGCTGCTTCTTAAAGAAGTTAAAAATTCCCATGGCCTTGCCTCCGCTGTATTTGATCGTCTTTGTATATGAGTTTATTACTTTAATTAGAAGTTCAAACTCGCTATAACTCAAAGAATATGGCAACTTTGACATTGCGCCGTGTTGCCTGAATCAATAGCCAAGTGAAATGCTGAACGAAAGTAAACCATGAGCGAATCTAAGTTACCGCAAATCAAGCCTGCTTCGACTGTTACAAAAATTGCTTCTGCTCCCTCGGAGCTGGAACTCAACGCACGAGCTTACCGACGCTTCGGGATGGCTGGAGTGAGCCTCATTGTCGCAAGCGCCGCTTTGTTTGTGATTACGGATCAGTTTATTATCGCATCTTTGTTACTGCTCGCCGGAGCGGGCTCATTCATGGCTCGGCAGATGGCACGTAAGTCTCTCCAGTTAACAAGCGGTGCACCTCAGACTCAACTCGGCTCAACTGAGCACCGGTTGAGTGAAGTTAAAAAGAATACGAGTAAAGCCAAGTACTTAGAACATGTCGAAGCAGAAGGAAATCGCGTCGCAATTCAGGGTGCGCAGCTGCTTGATCGCTACCAAAGTTTAAAAAAAGTACTCGGCCAAAAGTTTTCTCCATCAGAAATGACTTATGCTCGTTACTTTCAAGCCATCGAGGCTACCTGTTTATCTTGCGCCACCAATATTGAAATGGCGGAACAAGTGTTAAAGGAGCTCGATAAAACAGCTTCCATGTACTCTTCAACGCAAGCGAAAGACTCTCAAACAGAACCCCAGGCTCTCAATTCTCGCAAATCTGAATGGGAAAGCCGCAGAGAGAATTTAATTAAGCTCATAGATCTCAACGAGAAGACCCTCTTAGAACTTGATCTCATGTATTCCGCCTTAGATAAAATCGTGACTCAGGATAATAACCCTAATAATTTAGATGATTCTATCGAACGCCTCAAAGAACTCGCTGAGAGAACCAAACAATATTCTCAGCAATAGGAAGGAATGAATATGTCCGGTAAAGAAACTCTCACTTTGGAAAAAGAAGCTTTAAAAATTCCAACTGTGAATGAAGTTAAAAACGAACTCGCTTTATCTTCCAAAGAAATTCACCTCGATGCCGGTGAAACCAAAACTATCGAAGGCAAAGCCGACGAGTTTGTGGAGCAACTTTTAAATTTTGAATCTCAAGATATCGAGGCGCAAAATGCTCGCAAAGCATCTGTCGAAAAAATGGGAATCGAAGTTCAAAAGCGCGCGGCTAAACAAAGCGAGCTTTTAAGACAACCCGTAAAGGCTCTGTCTGAAAAAAGTGGAGACGGCGGCGAGGTTGCCAATGCCCTTATCGATCTAAAAGTTCATGTTGAAGACCTGGATCCTGGTAAATTTGATTTTGAGCCCGGTTGGTTTGCTCGAACTATGGGACGCCTTCCTGGTGTCGGAACTCCAATTAAGCGCTACTTTTCAAAATTTGAAAGTGCTCAAACTGTTATCGGGGCCATCACTCGATCACTTGAAAACGGTCGCGACCAACTTTCGCGCGATAACATCACTTTACTTGAAGATCAAAAACAGATGCGCCAGACAGGTCACAAACTTGAACAAGCAGTAAAGCTTGGTCAGTTGATGGATCAGAAAATCCAATACAAGCTCGAGCGTGAAATTGCTAAAGACGATCCAAAATACAACTTCGTCGCAGAGGAAATTTTATTCCCACTTCGCCAGAGAATTATGGATCTTCAGCAGCAGCTTGCGGTAAGCCAACAAGGCGTCATCGCAACTGAGATCATTATGCGTAATAACAAAGAGCTAATCCGCGGCGTAAACCGTGCCTTAAACGTGACGATCTCAGCACTTGAAACTGCTGCAACAGTTGCAATGGCCCTCGCAAACCAAAAAATCGTTTTAGATAAAGTGCAGTCGGTTAGCAAAACAACGTCAGATTTGATTGCAGGCACCTCAGCCAGACTTAAAACCCAAGGTGTCGAGATTCAAAAACAAGCCTCAAGCACGACCCTTGATCTTAATTCTCTCAAGTCCGCATTTGCCGACTTAAAAACCGCAATGGACGATGTTTCGACATTTCGGCTCAACGCACTTCCACAGATGGCTAATTCAATTTTAGAACTCGACAAGATAAGTGCAGACGCTGCCGGAACCATCAAGAAACTTGAAGAAGGCAATCGCAATAAATCAGATATTCGTCTGGAAATTGAGTAAAGGGCTTAATCCCTTTACGAAGGTTCGGACTTTTTCGATTCAGGCTGAATATCGATAATCTGTCGAGGGCTCACATCGCGTGCCTGGTTGATATCAACTTTCTGGCGAAACGGCGATGTCGGCCCGCCTCCCATATTGCCCGAATAGAATACGAAGCCTCCGCCCGGAGATTGCCAACCACGACCTGCACCTTGCGGAGCCGCGGCCATTTTCTTTAGGCGTGACAGTAAGTAGAGAGACCAAAGTCTTCTCAAGCCTGGGACCACCATTGTGACCCCGACAACATCAGAAACAAATCCCGGAATCAAAAACATCAGGCCACCAATAAAAACCATGACACCCTCGAGCATTTCTATTGCTGGGACTTCGCCTCGTGCGACTTTTGCTTGTACTTGGCCAAGCAAAAACTTTCCCTGATTTCGAGTGATGGAAATACCAATGATCGCCATAAACAAAATGGTGAAAAAAACGTTCATCCCTCCCCATGTTTTTGAAGCTTTAACCAAAACGTAAACTTCAATGATGGGTAGAGTGATAAAAAGTAACATCAACCTTAGAAGCATGAATGCGAATCCTTTTAATCTTTGAGTTCGAGCATCACAGGGCAATGATCAGAACCGAACTGTTGATCTAATATGTCAGCTGCAACAATACGTTTTTCGAGACCCGGAGAAACGCAAATGTGGTCAATCCTCCAGCCCTTATTGCCGACGCGAGCATTTTCTCGATAAGACCACCAGCTGTAGCGGTCGCGCGCTTCGGGGTGTTTATATCGAAACGTATCAATAAAACCAGTCGCTAAAAAAGATTTAAACCACTCTCGCTCTTCAGGCAAGAAACCGGAGATTTTGGAGAGCCTTTTCGGATCATGTACGTCGTAGTCGAGATAAGCGACGTTATAATCGCCAACTACAATCACGTTCTCGCCTTTATCCATGAGCTTTTTAAGGTAGCCAGTGAAACGCATTAAAAATTCTTGTTTAAAAACATGCCGTTCGTCTGAGGCCGCGCCATTGGGAAAATAGACGTTAAACAAAATAAAATCCGCATGTTTAGTGACAACAAAACGGCCCTCAGAATCAAATTTTCGAATACCAATTCCGTACTTCACTTCTTGGAGAGGTGAACGCACATAAGTGACAGTTCCTGAATAACCTTTTTTTTCGGCTGAAGACCAATAGGCTTGTCGGCCCAGAGGAGAATGTAGAGCATTTTCGAGTTGATCTGGATGAGCTTTTGTTTCTTGTAAACATAAAATGTCGGGATCTTCTTTTTCGATAAATTCGACAAAGCCCTTTTTAGAAGCGGCGCGAATTCCATTTACATTCCAGGAGATGATTTTCACTTCGAAATTCCTTGAGAGTTGCGTTGTGCTTGGGGTTAAGGCTGTCCGATTAACACAATCACTTGCGACCGCGGAACATTTATGGCAAAAAATGACTCGTTTAAGTAATTACTCTTGCTTTGCAAGTCCAATTTTGACTTAAAGCGTTAATTCACACTAAGGAGTTCCTATGCCAATGATCGGTCAACCCGCACCTCAATTCACAGCCCCTGCAGTTGTCGACGGTGGAGATTTTAAAGACATTAAGCTTTCTGACTTCAAAGGCAAATGGGTCGTAATGTTCTTTTACCCACTTGATTTTACTTTTGTTTGCCCTACAGAAATCACGCAATTCCGTGATCGTTTAAAAGACTTCAAAGCACAAGGCGCTGAAGTTCTAGGTGTAAGTGTTGATTCAGTTCACTCTCACCGCCGTTGGATCAAAGACGATCTTGGAAACCTTGGTTACCCTCTTATCGGTGACGTGACTAAACGTTTAGCTCGCGACTACGGTGTTCTTTTAGAAGAATCTGGAATCGCAACTCGTGGAACATTCATTATCGATCCAGAAGGTGTGATCCAGTATATGGGAATTCATAACCTTAATGTTGGTCGTGATGCCGGAGAAATTCTTCGCGTATTGAGCGGTTTAAAGACTGGTGAGCTTTGCGGAGCTGGCTGGAAACAGGGCGAAAAATTCGTAACTGCTGGTTAATTTAATTTCATTTCTGCTAATCATAAGCGCGCTGTCAAAGGCGCGCTTTTTTATTTTAAGGCCGGTTCTAATATGAGTACTACTTTTGGTGATAAACTTGCTTCTTCATACCAGACGCTCGCTGAACAGAAATTTCCGGGCATTAAAAAATCACCGTCAAAGCTCAAATCTGAAAACTTAATCACCGAAAGAGTGATCAGCATTAAAAGATCCGCCCTTGAAACTATTCAAGAATTTATTCGCATCGTTTACGCGGCCTCAAAAACGCAAGAATACCAAGAGCGCATCAAACAAAAAGACTCCGAGATTCAAAACATCGACACACCAAATGATTCTGTTTTAATGGCCTACGATTTTCATTTGAACTCGCAAGGAGCACCTAAACTCATTGAAGTGAACACCAATGGATCTGGTTACCTGATTTCGACTTTACTCTATGAACTAACCGAAACTGCAAATGAGTTCGGCGACCCGTTAAGACTACTTGAACGTAGTTTTATGCGTGAGTGGGAAAGTCTTGGGCAGGACGGCTCTCCTCATGTTGGCATTATTGATGAGACTTTGCT
>CAZDFM010000054.1:0-9776 GCA_964504465.1 uncultured Pseudobdellovibrionaceae bacterium
AGTTGAAACCGCAGTTCCACGTCTAGAAGTAGCGGCTCATTAAAGTCTGAGTAATGGTGCGTGGCCTCGATTGAGGCCACTGCATGAGAATGAGAACACAAATTACTTTTTCATAAGTTCGACGAGCTGATCAAAGGCTGCACCCCAGCCCGGTTCAAAGCCCATCTGTTCATGTTGCTTTCGGTCTGCCTCGCAACGGTGAGACGCAATGGCCGTATACTTTGTTCCACCCGTACCATTGGATTCGATTAAAACTGTCGCGGTAAACGGAAATTCCATTTCGCTTTGAGGTGGAGGGGCGGGGCGGAATCCCGGTTGAAGAGCCGAAGTCCAAACTAATTTCTTACCCAGTTCAACTTCAAGCACACAACCGTTTCCGGGAAACTGATCTCCTTCAGGACTTTGCATGACAGTTCGAAATTGCCCTCCCGGTTTTAATTCTAAGTTAGCTTCGACTGTTTTCCATGGCCGCGGACAAAACCACTCCATTAAAAGTTTGGATTCAGTCCAAGCTCTCCAAACGAGTTCGGGCTTAATATCAGTTGTGCGCTCTAAAACTAAATCTAATTTTGGATCAATTGAAGGTTTCATTTTGGCTCCTCACTTTCTTAATTTATTGATAGGAAACAGAGCTCTTAAGTTGGCGTCTCTGAGGTAAATACCAAGCCAAACCAAGATCGCGATATAAATTGGAAACAGCGTGTGTGAGAAGAGAGGATTGTCCACTCTCACGTGACTTGCAACAGCTCCACCTAAGTAGCCCGTTAAGAGAACAGCGCCCAAAAGCGAAGTGCTAGGGATCATATATATAAGAGTGCAAATCAGGAGAATTGTTCCGACTAATGGCATTTTTTCGATGGGCCACTGAAGAGCCGCACCTGCTTCGAGAGCTTCGGGTGGGAGTTTATCCATAAAAAATTTAAGGCCAGCATCAAAAGCCAAAAAGGCTACGGCGAGGCCGCCCAGAATCGTGCCAGCTATTCGCATGGGTTTTGAGGTTTCAGTTTGCATCTTAATCTCCTTTTGGCGTTTACTCTATATCGGTATAATTACATATCGTTTGATATGTTGTAAAGATAAAAATAGGGCTTATCTCAATTATATACGGGCTTGGCTTGACTTTTTAAGATATCAAGTGATATATATAGATATGGCTAAAGTCAAAACCCGAGACCCAGTTAAAACAAGAGCCCACATCCTAAATGCCGCATTTATGGAGATCTATAGCCGCGGCTTTAACGGCGTAGGGGTTCGAGAGCTTGCAAGTAAAGCCGATGTCACCATCGGAGCCTTCTTTCATTACTTTCCCACTAAAAATCATGTGGGCTACGCGATTGTCGATGAAATTATTTATACCGGGATCATGGACCGCTGGATTAAACCGCTTGTGGCGTACAAAAATCCCATTCAAGGGATTTTGAAATGTTTTAAAAACACCTTTGAAAACTGGCCCGATGAATTCGTCGCCATGGGTTGCCCTTTAAATAATCTCACCCAAGAGATGGCGGGCACTGATGAGCTCTTTAAACAAAAAACCCAAGCGGTTTTATATGAGTGGATTGCAAAAACCAAAGAACATTTAAAGCGCGCTCAAGAGGGCGGCTATTTAAAAAAGTCCGTCAACACGCAAGAATTAGCCGAGTACATTGTCACCTTTCAAGAAGGGACCTTCGCTATGGGGAAGGCCCTTAATGATCGCCGAATTTTTGATTCGATGTACAATTCTTTTAAGCAGCACTTGGAAACGCTAACTCCCTAAGCTTTATTCTCGACAAAACTTTCTGAAGCGAGCTTTTGCATCGTCGGGCTCAATAGAAACCAAGTAAACATCAGCATGGGAAGAAGGCTAAAAGTATAGTTAGCCCAGCGAGGCGAATCTAAGAGCAAGTTAATTTCAAAAGCATGGGCTGCAAGTAGGATCGAGTGATGAAGTACAAAGCCGCTCAGAATTATAAAGACCATCAGCACTTCGGTTTTTCGAAAAAACAACGAGGTGTTGGCATCGGCCTTAATGGGCTTTCGTTTTATGACATAGTAAAGTGTTACGAGGCCTGCGGTATAGGTCACAACTAGTCTCGTTAGAATTTCGGCTCTTACAGTTTCGCTTAGGTTTCCAAATACAAATAGATAGATCCAACCTGCAACTGACACAACCAATGCTACAGAAAGAATTTGTATAAGCGGCATCGGGATATAGGCGCTTAATTTACGAGGATAAAGATTAGCTTTTCGAGTGGGTGACGGAGGAATTTCTCTTAGCATTTTCTTGCGTCTCAAGACGTCGATGCCTAAGTGCTGTATCACAAACACGGTTGCTGAAATCATATGAACGACCCTAAAAAGGTCGGGACGTGCAACTACTGCCCCATATGCAAGAACTGCGAGTAAAGTCATACCCATCAAGCGGTGAGGCCAAGCAAGTGGCGGCGGAAACTTCGCCAGTATTGTAGGGTTTTGACTGACCCATTCTTTATTGGTTGCGAGCGCTTGGTTGTAAGCAAGTTTAGAAAGCTTTGGACTGCTTAAAAACTGAAACAGAATCACTTGTAGCGTGTAAATGATAAGATCAAAGTAAAAGGTATTCATATTAGCTCCCAAAATTTGCGTTAGAGATAAGGTCAGAAAAAATTTGAGTGAGTTTTGTTTTTGATATGCCGGTGTCGCGCGCTTCTTCAATTAAGCTTCGTAAACCTTGCGAGATTTTTGCCTCAGCCGTGCGGTCGATATTCTCAAGTGCATTTTTGCTTAGAAAAGTTCCCTTGCGGCCCGCTGTTTGAATGACGCCGTTACGTTCTAAAATTTGATAGGCTTTTGCGACCGTATTTGGGTTTATTTCAAGGTCGGCCGCAAGCTGGCGAACCGAAGGCAGCATCGAGCCAATCGCAAGTTTTCCGGTTGAGGCGGCTTCGCACACCTGAGCAATGATCTGCTCATAAACGGGGGTGGCTTCTTCTACATTAACTGTGATTTCCACTTTGTCTCCTTTGTACTACTAGATAATAGTACAAAGAGATAATGGAAGTCAACGTCGGAGCCAAGATTGGATTATTCATAATGATTTCAGTCACCTCAGGAGGTAACAGGTCCCTTTTTGAAGTGCAGCGCATATCAAAAAGGGAACTGTTGCGTGCGTAAACTGCCTAAATTTTCACCCCTAGCGCGGGGGTCGCATAGCAGCATTAATTTTGTTTATGCCCTTTGAAAACTGAGTGTTTCGCAGGCTTAGGCCGAAAAGAAAACTACGCTAATGCCCGAGGCTTTTGTGCGGCCCGAGTTTTTATAGGAGTGGGGTTTGTCGCCTGGAAACGACAACACGTCGCCCTTTTCGAGGTGATAGAGCTCGCCTAAAACTCCGACCGAGATTTGACCACTTGTGCAGGTGAAGTACTCGCGTGTTCCTTCGACATGAGGAGAGCCGGTCATTGCGGTGCCCGGATCAAGTTGAAGTTCATCCATTTCGGTAGAAGGAATTTTGTCGGGCAAAAGTTTTTTTAAAACCACTCCGTTTTTGGATCTGCGGTCCGTTGGAACATCGGCGGCCTTGATATGTTTGCACTCGGCGCGCGGTGAAGAGATCAACTCGTCGATTGAAATCTTTAAACCTTGAGATATTTTTAAAAGAATATCCAAAGTTGGGTTGGCGCTTCCAGATTCAAGTAGTGCAATCGAAGCGCGAGTGGTGCCTGCAAGTTTAGCAAGGGTGGCTTGCGAGATGTTCTTTTTCTCGCGGAGGCTTGAAATGTTTTTGGCGATGTTTTGTCCGGCTTTGTCTTTTAAAATATCCATTGGTTATCTTAATAACACCCTGAGGTGAGATCGAATATCCCACTTCTCGGTCTTGGTACATTCATGATCCGTCAGGCCATGAGATCGAAGTTTCATACACCGCGCAAGAGCGTTTGCAGTTTCCAAGTCAGGGCGCACGATACACCTATTAAAAACCAAAAAAGGGCGTGATTTTACCGGGCGCCTCAAGATAGAAAGACCCCATGATTTGGATACTTTTATTATTTAGTCTTAGAAGCGATGCTTTAACTTTAGACGAAGCTCTTCAGTCAGCATTATCAAAAAACGAAACTCTCAGCCAAGGCCACGAAAGAGTAGTTCAAGCCGGAGAAGTTTTAAATCAAGCTAAAAGCGGGCCACTCCCGACCTTAGCTTTTAATGCGGATCATACGATTCAGCCGCCGCAGAGCGATCCGTTATTTCGAGCCTTCTCGCCCGAGCATCAAACGACGGCGCGAGTGACGCTCACTCAACCTTTGTTTCGAGGCTTTCGCGAATACGCAGCCTTACGCCAACGCGGAATTTTAGTTGATGCTGAAAGGGCGAACCAAGTTGGAACTGTGGCTCTCCTTTACGAGGCAGTCGCCAGTTCTTACTATGAGGTTTTATCTTTTGAGCAGGATTTGCGAAACTTAGAAGACCAACGCCGGCTTTACTCTGAAAGAGTTCAAAATTTATTAAGACGCGCTCGAAGGGGAGAGTCAGCTCGAAACGAACCCTTAACCGCACAAAGTACCGAAGCTGTAGTTGAGGCCGAAATTCAAGTCGTCATGACTAAACTAAAATCTGCCCGCGAAAACTTTAGTTACCTCACAGGTCTTCCATGGAACACCGAATTGACTGACACCAAAATGGCCGAAGAGCGTATCGCAAAAGTTCAACCACTTGAGTTTTATTTGAAAAAAGTGAGCGAACGCCCTGACATCGTCGCTGCTAAACAAAACCGAGAGGCCGCAAGCGAAGGTGTCTCGATTGCCAAGGGATCTCACTGGCCCACTCTTGATTTAGTCGGAAATTATTATTTAGAGCGGCCCGGTTACTTAAGTGGTGTGGATTGGGATGTGCAGTTTAGATTTAGTCTTCCCATATATGAAGGTGGCCTTCGTGTTGCCGAAACCAGACAAGCTTCAAGTATGCTTCGATCAAATGAGCTTGAGGTAAGTCGCTTGTTAAGATCAGCAGAGGCTGAGATCAGAACCTTGCATGAGAGTTTAGTAATTCGTGTGAAGCATTTAACCGCGCTTAAACGCGCAACCGAACTTTCTCGAAGCAACTCGCAAATGTTAGAGCGCGATTTTCGCCGCGGTCTTACTCGTAGCATTGATGTACAAGCGGCTCTCGCCGAATACGGTGTGGCTCGAAGAAACTTTGATCAAGCACGTTATGCGGCTCACTTAGATTTGATTCGGCTTGAGAGAGCGGCCAATATTCTTCCGCCGCTTGTTCAAAACTACAGCAAAGAATATGCATTTGAGGACAAACGATGACCTTATCAGATTTATCAATTAAACGTCCCGTCTTTGCTTGGATGCTAATGTTTGGGCTGATCGTATTTGGTGCGATCAGCTTTTCGCGAATGGGTATTAGCGATATGCCCGACGTGGAGTTTCCGATCATCGCGTTGACCGCACGTTATGAAGGTGCAGCGCCCGAGGTGATGGAAGCCGACATTGTGGATCCTTTAGAAGATGCCTTGATCAGCATCCAAGGGGTTAAAAACGTCACTTCAAAATCTCGGGTCGGTGTGGCCGAGATGACAATCGAGTTTGAGCTCGACCGTGACATCGACAATGCCTTTCAAGATGTACAGGCGAAGATTTCGCAGACACAGCCTTTGTTGCCAACGGGGATCGAACCAATTTCGTTAATGAAGATCGCAATCGCCGAGTTTCCGATCATGTGGATTTCGGTGACCAGCGAAGAGATGGACCCGATTGATCTGATGGTCTTTGTTAAAAACGACATTCGCGATCAACTCACCACCGTATCAGGGGTGGGTAATCTTTGGATGCCGGGCTATCTTGAACCCAACCTTCGCGTTTGGCTCGATAACGATTCTTTGAAGCGCTATGCACTTTCGGCAACCGATATTGTAGCGGCCATTCAAAAAGAACACAGCGAGCCGCCTTCGGGTAGAACCGCTTTTGAACAAAAAGAAATCAGTCTTCGAACCATGGGCGAAGAGAAAACCGTCGAGGGTTTTAATAACATTCTTATTAACTCTCGAGGTGGTGGCCCTAACTACAGCCCTATCAACTTAGGAAGAGTCGCTCGAATCGAAGAGGGAACTGTCGACATTTTGCAGTTTGCTCGAACTAACGGAAAACCCGCAGTTGGTCTTGGGGTGGTAAAACAGCGCGGAGCCAATGCAGTTGCCGTTGCTCGCGCGGTTAAAGAAAAAATTGAACGCTTAAATAAAATCATGCCCGAAGGCACTTCGATTGTTGTGAACTTCGACGGAACTCACTTTATCGAAGAGTCGATTCGAGAATTGATTTTAACTTTAATTTTAGCCGCAATCCTAACCTCACTCGTGTGCTGGCTGTTCTTAGGTTCGTGGGCTTCAACACTCAACGTGCTTTTAGCGATTCCGACTTCGGTCCTTGGAACTTTTATTGTTCTTTATTTCTCGGGCTTCACTTTAAACATCTTTACGCTTTTGGGGCTCAGTCTTGCGATCGGGATTGTCGTAGATGATGCCATCATGGTGCTCGAAAATATTATTCGTCACCGTGAAATGGGTAAATCCCGAATGCAAGCCTCTATTTATGGTGCGCGCGAAATTACTTTTGCGGCAATGGCGGCCTCTGTGGCCTTGGCCGCAATCTTTTTACCGATTGCCTTTATGGAAGGTATCATCGGCCGGTTCTTGTTTCAGTTTGGTGTGACCTTAAGTGCTGCGGTGATGATTTCACTTCTTGAAGCTTTAACTTTAACGCCAATGCGGGCCTCTCAATTTACCGGAACTTTAGAGCGTACTTCGCGCATTGGTTTGGGTTTTGAGCGCGGCTTTCAAAAAGTGCATGATGTTTACGTCAGGATGCTTCACTTCTCACTTAATCACCGCTGGTTAATTTTAATCAGTTCGATCGTGTTTTTCGTTTTGAGTTTTGGAACTGTCGCCTTGCTAAAAGGTGAGTTTCAGCCGCCCCAAGATCAAAGCATGCTGATGATTCAAATGACGAATCCCCCGGGCTCTGCAATTACGCTCACCGATGAGCGAGCAAAAATTGTTGAGAAGTACTTAAGCGAACAAAAAGAAGTAAAAAGCTTTTTCTTAGCAGCTGGTGGTTTTTCAGGTGGTGAAACAAATGCTGCGATTATCTTTATTGAGCTTGTTCCTCGTAAAGAGCGAGACGTAAGCCAACAAGAATTTATCGCGATCGTTCGTGATTACCTAAATAAAACTATGCCCGAGGCGAAACCTCAGGTGCAAGATCCCTCAACTCAAGGTTTTGGTGGAAGCGGCAGTGGTTATCCGATTGAATTCACCATCCAAGGGCCGGAGTGGTCCAAGCTTGGTGAGTTCGCCGAACAAATCATGGAAGAGCTTAAAGCTAAAAAAGTGATGACCGATGTAAACTCAGATTTACTCTCAGGAGCACCAGAAATTCATATTGTCCCTAACAGAATTAAAGCTTCTCAACGGGGCGTCGAAGTTAAATCCATTGGTGAAGTACTTAACGTCGCCATGGGGGGAGCGATTGCCGGTGGTTACGAAAAAGAAGGTCACCGCTACGACATTCGAGTTAAGATGATCGAAGACCAGCGTCCACCCACTGAGCGCATCAAAGATCTTTATGTTCGAAACAACCGCGGCGAGCTCGTAAGACTTTCTGATGTGGTCGACGTAAAGCAATCGACCGTGTCGTCTTCTATCTCAAGAAAAAATCGTGAGCGCGCCATTACGATTTTCGGAAACATCGGCGAGGGCTTAAGCCAACAAGAAACTCTCGACAAAGCCCAGGAGATTTCAAAAGCCGTTCTTGGCGAGGACTATTCGTTTCACTTAGGCGGCTCAGCCGAAGAAATGCAAAAAAGCTTTATGAGTTTAATTTTTGCATTAGTGATGGGATTTGTGATCGCCTACATGATCTTGGCTTCACAGTTTAACAGCTTCATCGATCCGTTTACGGTTTTTGTGGCCTTACCGTTTAGTTTCTCGGGCGCCTTCTTAGGTTTATTAATTGGCGGCCAAACCATGAACCTCTTCAGTATGATCGGTCTGGTACTTTTAATGGGTATCGTAAAAAAGAACTCAATCTTGTTAGTGGACTTCACCAACCAAGCTCGCGAAAAAGACGGCAAAGGAGTTTTCGAAGCCCTGATGTCCGCGTGCCCCAACCGGTTAAGGCCAATTCTTATGACGTCAATTGCAACAACTGCAGGAGCCTTACCCGCAGCCCTAGCACTAGGCCCAGGCGCCGAAGTAAGACAACCCATGTCCATCGCGGTCATCGGCGGCGTTTTAGTTTCGACGTTCTTAACTCTGTTCGTAGTCCCAGTCGTCTACCTAATGCTAGAACGCTTCAAAAGCAAAAAACGCCATCACGAAGAGCCAGCCTAAAAGGGCCCGAGCCTAAAAGGGCCCGTCGCCCTTTTTGCACCTCAATGCGTAAAATTCTAGAAGACGTGGGGCATAAGCCAAGGCTATCCCTCGTTTTTCAGTAAACACAAATCCGAACACACTTTCGTTCACATCAACTCCGGCGGGGGAGTCGCACTGCCCAATAAAATTAGCTTATGCCGCATCGAAGTGCAAAAAGGGCGACGGGCCCTTTTAAATGCTTTAGCATAATGCTTACAACATTAATTTTGGGGGTGTTTTATATGGGACGATTTCAGTTTGCGGCTCTGGCTTTAGTTTTAGTGATTACAAGCGCACCTTTGGCTTTTGCAAAAACAAATATGACTCACGCAGAAAAGTACGCATGTCTGAGTTCTATTCGAGTAGATGAAGGTTTAGTTACTCAGGGGCCACTTGGCAAATACGATGGCAGTCAGGCCTCTATCTCAGCACCTGAGAATACGTTTACGGTCTTTACGTTGGGACGTGAAAGCCAGATTTACGTGGCGACCGCAAGAGGTCTTCGCTCGTGTGAAGTTTCAGACGATAACGTTCAGGTCAGTTTTGAAGTCGCACCGGGAGTGAACAAAACAATGACCGTCTTAGGTTCGGGCGCTCGTGTTAAAACCAGACTCGACGATGCTCCCTTAAAACAAGCCAATGGTAAAACTGAGATCTATAAAATCGACTGTGTCGATATTTTAGATAACTCGAAACCCAATAGCGCACTAGATCTGATTATTCGTGAGCAGTTAAAAAACTCCGCTCAAAATGTGCGTAAAAGAATCGAAAGCCTAACAGCTAAATCAAAGTCTAAGCTTTCTATAGTCGAAGCGAAAGCTGTACTAGAAGGCTATGAGCGCTCAATTAAAAATTGCGAAGGCGTTCTCACTAAAGGTGAGCTCAATGCGGCAGATAAAGAACTAAGAAATATGGAAAAAGAATTTAACATCAGCCTAAAGACTCAAAACCCAGCTCCTCGCGGAAACGGCAATAACCAAAACCGCACACGAGTAACTGAATAATAGAGACCCTAAAAACCGAAACTCTTACTCTCTTTAAACTCTAAGCGGTATAGTGACCTATACCGTATTGGAGGCAGCCATTAAAATTTTTCTTGGCGTTATCGTGGTGTTTTTGGTTTCTTTAGGGGGAACTTATATGTTGGGTCGGACGGCTTTTGGAACTCCTCCTGGGAAAGATTATCACGAAGCCTTTGCGTCCTCGCCTCAGTATAACAAAACCGAAAAGATCTTTAAAAACCGCATTCCCGATGTGATCGAACAAATGCGCAAAACGGCGATGACATTCACCGGCACCTTGGAGTTCTTCAAAAAGGGTGTCGACCGAAGTCCGGCAAAAAAACTTCCTGAAGAAAAACCCAATATGGAAGACTTTCTCAAACCCCACTCTGATGTAAAAG
>CAZDFM010000055.1:0-9676 GCA_964504465.1 uncultured Pseudobdellovibrionaceae bacterium
GTCGGGCCACATGCTGAGATAATAAGACAAAGTAGAAAAGTGGTAAGGACTGCGCAATTTTTTGATTGAAAGATTTTCTTCATAAAGCCTCCCCCGAAGCGGAAGCAGAATTGTTCCTAAAGGCTCAAACTGCAAGACACGCGTATTTCTCAGTTGTATAAGTTATTTTTATGAGGTTTGAAATTCTTTAGTATTTTTGATTAGATAGAAGCCATGAAATTGCGCCAAGCTGAAATCCTGAGCACCTCACCAGGATAAGCCTTTCACAAAACTTATCTAAAAATAAAAGAATTAAATTCAGACTGCGATCCAATTCGGCACCAAAAATTTTGAATTTTCTTTGAGTCCTGCGGCCTGATGGTATAACAAACGCTTATAAGCTCACGGAATCAAGAGCTTAATCGTGGAGGGAAGACCATGAATCTACAGCAGCTTACAACCTTTTGTACGGTTTTATCTGAAGGAAGCATGACGGCAGCGGCCGAAAAACTGTTTCTTACTCAGCCAGCCGTGAGTCAACAGATCCGAAACCTTGAAGAAGAACTCGGTGTAAACCTTCTGGTCCGCGGAGTGAGACAAGTAAAGCCCACTCTTCAAGGTCAGCTTTTATTTGATTATGCGAAACGCATTTTGCATCTTACACACCAAGCTGAAGTCGCCATCAATACGATGTCGCAAGAAATTTCTGGTGAGCTTAAAATCGGGACCTTGAATTCGATAGGCCTTTATCTGGTCTCTCCAATTATCGGAATGTTCTTAAAGCACAACACTAAGCTTCGTTTAAAACTTACGTACGGGACCGGCGAGAAGTTAGTGCAAGAGATGCGTGCAGGAACTATCGACATGGTTGTGCTTCCTGATCTTAAAACCGAACATGGAATTGAATTTCAGAACTACGACAAAAAATTCATTTTTAAAGATGAAATTTGGCTCGTGGGTTCAGGCAGAAACACTTCAATGCCCACATCTGTTGATCTAAAAGATATTTCAGCTCATCCGATCATTTCATTTACCGACAATTATCCCGGTTTTCGTATGATGCTCGAAAAAAAGCTTAATGACTCTCGAACAGAATTTAATCCTGTTTTTGAAACTGACAACGTCGGAACTTTAAAACGTGTGATCGAAAGTGGATTGGGTTGGGGCTTCTTACCGGCTCACAGTATCCGTAAACAGGTTCGCACAGGCCGCATGACTCAAATTCAATGTGAAGACGTAAAATACTCAGTGAACGTAAATGTTTACTACAAAAAAGAACCGCACATGGAACCTGTAGTTGATGTCTTCTACCGCGCTCTTCACCAACAGGCTCTTAACGCCTAGTTAATTATTCCACCTTAGACTCAAGAAACTACTGCCGCGACGGCAGTAGGAATCAAAAATTTTTAAACTTTAAGGACAATTTTCTTACGTGACTCGAGCCGCGACAAAACGAGATAAATTGCAGGCACGACAAATAGTGTAAGCAGAGTCGAGACGATTGTACCGCCGACGATGGCAAGACCCATCGGAGTGCGGGTTTCTTGGCCGATACTGTTTCCGATAATTAACGGAGTGGCCGCCGCCACGGTGGCAACTGAGGTCATTAAAATTGGTCGCAGTCGTACGGGACAAGCTTCAATAAGGGCTTGGCGAATCGAATCAAAACGAGCTTTGCCTTTAAGCTCTGGCTCTCCTTCTTTGAGATTCTTTTCGCGAACCTTATTCGTAAATTCGACCAAAAGAATAGAGTTCTTTTTGGCGATACCCATTAAGACGATGAGTCCGATAAAGCTGAAAAGGTTAAGCGAAGTATCTGTACCCCATAAGCTCAATAATGCTCCAGTTACACTAAAGGGAAGCGCCATCAAAATGGATACAGGGTGAATAAACGAATTGAACTGTACGGCTAAAATCATATAGGCAACAAGGATACCCATTAACAAGGCAATCCCTAAACTCTTAAAGCTTTCAGTGAGTCCTGCGGAGGCTCCTTCTAAGGAAAACGCATAACCCTCGGGTAACAGATTTAAAGAGATTTCACGAGCTCGTTCTAAGACTCGCGCTTGCGATTGACCGGCGACGATACCGCCGAAAATACCAATAGCACGCTGCCGGTTGACCCGGGTGATCGATTGATAAGTTTTGGTTTCTTTAAAAGTTACAAGTTCAGATAGTGGAACGGTGTTGTTGTAGTTGTTTCGGACTAGAATTTTTTCGATATCTTTAGGAGAAGTGATCAACTCTTCGGGAAGTTTAATTCGCATATCATAACGTCTTCCATCCGAGGTGAACTGGCCTTGTCTAAGACCAGCGACTGTAGCGCCTAGTGTAGCGGCTACAGATTCGATCGCGACACCTCGTTGAGCCATCGCCACTCGATCAGGAAAAATTTGGACTTCAGGCAATCCTAATTTAAAATCGGTGTCCAAATCTTGAGTGAGGCCTTCTTTTTCAAGTTGAGCAATAATTTCATCAGCTTTTTCACGTAAAATATTTAAGTCAGGACCTATGATATTAAAAGAAATGGGAAACTGTCGCCCGGTTGTAAGTCCTCGACTTGAACTGTCTCGAAGCGAAACTCTGACGCCCTCAACCTTGCTCAGCAAGGTTCTTAAATCATCCATAATTTCGGTGTGTTTTTGCTTTCGGTTTTCACGAGAGGTCAGCGAAATCGGCATGAAAAACTGATTCACCTCAGCGGCCGGTCCACCGGCTCCAATCGAGCTAAAATACCCGACCACTTCAGGATGCTGAGATACAATTTTTTCGACCTCGTAAGCTTTGTCCGACGTGAAATCAAGTGACGAGCCAGGTGCGGTTTGTCCTGCAACCACAATTAAATCCTGATCTTGCAGCGGAACAAACTCTTGTCGTACACCTCGAATCAGAATCATTGAAAGCGCAAAAAGTACAAGTGAAACGATGACCACGATACTTGGAAACTTAAGGGTCACAGTCAAAATTCGAGCATAAGCCGAATTGATTCTTTCAAAGGAATGTTCGAGCCATCGTTCGTAGCGGTTTTCTTTTGGGTTGGAACTCATAAAAGTAGCAGCTCGCATGGGTGTAATCGTGACTGCTTCTACAAGAGAAAGAAGAACTGCGGCCGACATCGTAACACCGAACTGCAAAAAGAATTTTCCGATCACGCCTTCCATAAAGATCACGGGCAAGAATACTGCGATAACCGCTAATGTCGCTGCAGTTGCTGCAGGTAAGATCTCCATTGAACCGTCGTAAGCTGCTTGGGCAGGTGATTTTCCCATACGGTAATGGCGTACGATATTTTCAAGCAACATGATGGCGTCATCGACGACGATCGATATTGCGAGCGTTAAGGCCAAAAGCGTAAAGATGTTAAGAGTGAAACCCGAAAAATAGATTATTGTGAAGGTTCCGACGATTGAAGTTGGGATTGAAAACAGAATGTTAATGGCCGCCTGCCAGCTACCTAAAAACAAGAAACAAATTAAAATTGTAATGATCGCAGCGGTTGCTAACTTTTCGTAAGTAGTATCAACAGTCGCTTTGGTTGCCTTTGTAAAGTCGACGTTTACACGGAGCTGAACGCCCTCAGGGAGTTGACTTTGCAAATCGTCGACTTTTTTGTGGACAGCAACCGCCAGTTCAAGTTCATTAAACCCACGCTGTTTTCGAACTCCGACTCCGACACCCTCAGTATTATCCATACGCGCCATACGTCGGATGTCACTTAAGCTGTCCTCGACGCGAGCAATGTCTTTAATAAAAATGCCTTTGAAAGGCCCTTGAATGATTTCATTGCCTCTTCGAAGCAAACGAATATTTTTAATTTCTTCGACAGTCCGAGCTTCTCCCATCCAGCGAAGTCGTATCTCTTGTTTGCCGCCGACAAATTGCCCTGCAGCGCTTTCGATGTGCTGAGTGTTAAGCGCGGTCAACAAATCAATGACAGTTAAATCGAGCTTATGCATTTTTTCTGGATCAGGCCAAATCCTAATATTTCTTTCAGGAAATACGCCGATCGCAACTTCTCCAATGCCGGGAATAAAACGAAACTGATCAAGCAAAAATGTATCGATCCAGTCGATCGTGGAGCGGAGCGGATTCTTTGAAATCACACCCATCCAGATAAACGGTGAATCTTCAGGGTTGTTTTTTCGAATGACTGGAGGATCAATTGTAGTCGGAAGACGAAGTTGGCTTAAGGCGGCTTGAACTTCTTGAAGTGCGACGTCGACGTTTCGTTTGATATCCAAATCTAAAGTAACTCGACCTTCACCTTGGCGGACACTCGACCGCATTTGGGTTACACCTTCGATACCTAAAAGACGTTCTTCAATCGGTTCAATAACTTCAGATTCGACAACCTCAGGAGAAGCGCCTTCGTAGGTGACACTGATCGAGAGAACTGGAAAGTCGATATCGGGGAGCTGACTGACCCCAAGTCGGTTAGCGCAGATCGCACCGAAGATAATCAGGGCCGACATTAAAATCCAAGCAAATACCGGGCGACGAATCGAGATGGAAATCAAATTCATAATGGATGCTTTCTTGAAAAAGGTGGCGGGTTTAGAATAACCCGTGCCCATCAAAGTGAAAAGATTTGACGACAATTGAGGAGAAAAATATACGAGAGCCTAGGTGTCAGAGGCGTTTGCAAGCCGTCCCGAACTACAAGAGCGATGAGTAGGGGATATCCATTCTGGTTGCAACAATACGAATGATCTCAGCAGCAGTCTCTTCTAAGGCGCGATCTGTCACATCAAACACCGGCCAGCGCTTGTTCTTTTTAAACAGGTTCGCAGCATATTCAATTTCTTGCATGATGTGGCCCAGAGTCGCGTAATCGCCTCCGGGATCTTGGCCAAACTTCTCAAGACGTTTACGGCGAATTCGAATCAAAGAGTCAGGATCGATCGTAAGCCCGACAATTTTTCGCTGATCAATTTTGAACAAGGCTTCTGGGAGGGGCGTTCCCATTACAAGAGGGATATTGGCCACCTTCCACCCTTTATGGCTTAAAAAAATCGACATGGGTGTTTTACTGGTGCGTGAGATTCCGACTAGCACAATATCGGCCTGGTCGAGGTCCGCTACCGTTTTGCCATCGTCATGTTTAACGGTGAACTCAATGGCTTCAATACGTTTAAAGTATCGTTCATCGGTGTTGCGAAGTAGCCCTGCTTGGTGGGTTTTATCATCACCACCTAAATAAGAATCAAGAGACGTCAAGAGAGGGCCCATGAGATCCACGACGGGAATAGCTTTTTCAACTGCTTTCTCGTAAATTACTTTTCGCATTTGTGAGCTCACCATGGTGTGGACGATGATTCCTTTTTTTTGAAAGACTTCATCTAAAAGGCTCACGATATGGTCTTCGGTCCGAACGTTTTTGCAGCGAACAATGTTGATATCAAGATCGGGGTATTGAACGAGTGCTGCGCGAATCATTGTGCTCGCAGTTTCACCTGTGCCATCTGATATAATAAAAACTGTACCTGGATTCGCTGACATTGGACGTCCGATCAAGTGTTAAAGTAGCGACAAATGAGTTTTAGCGAAGCATCGATTTTAAGCCGCGCAAACAATTCAGGACTTTCGCTAACTAAGAGTAAGCCCGTTACATGAGTGGGCCTGAAAAGAAAGCTAGTGGCCGATTCTGGGACAGGCACAAAATTTAAATCATACTGTTTGAGCAGTTTTTCTGTGGGAGCGGTCTTAACTTGTAAAGGACTCATCGAGGGTAATTTTTGTGACAAACGTATTTGGTCTGAAAGATCTAAATCAAATCGATGCCCTTTAAAAAAGAAACTCGTCACCCACCACGCATCTTGTTGTTGTCCGCGCTCAAAAAGAAATCCGGCGAGGTAATAGGGGGCCAATGATTGCAGAAAACTTAAGAGACTCTCGGGCTGGTCACCATATGATACGCCTGGAGTCAGTTCGTGTAACTGCTCAATCCCAGTTGCTTCTTGGAATTGGAGCATGCTCTCGAGAAGTGGTGAGGGAGCTTCTGGTTTTTCCATGAGTTCTTCGATATTTTTATAAAGCGAAGTGTACCGAGTCGTGACGCTGCGAATAGCCTCTAGGGTCCATAACTTCTTTGAATGCTCTTTGGTTCTAGGTACTAATTCCATGTACTCTCCTGAGTCTTTTAGGCCTCGAGTGAAAGGTCTCCAGGAACAAAGGTAAGATCGGTCAATTCACCTTCGTTATCGCGGGGTTCTCCCCAAAGTTTTTGGACATCGGAATCTTTAATCTCTACAGGCAAAAAAAGCCGTAATTTAGGGAAACCGAGTTGCTCCCAAATGTTTTTACAGCTTTTGAGCCATTGGTTCTTTTCTCCTTCAAAAGGGACAAGAACCACTTGGTGTGCGGGAACACGCAATTGAGTGGCGACCATTAAGTTTTTTACGCTTGAACTCATGGGGGCAAATTCAACTTCGTTTTCTTCAAGCAGATTCTGGAGATCAACCGAGAGCTTTGCCGGCTGATGGCTGGAGGCTCTGGCCATTTGAAAATTGAGATACCAGTCGATCTTGCGTGCCCATGGTGAGGCTTCGGGATTGGGCACAATCCAGAGTTCAGATCCAATAGCCATGGCTCCCGCTTTAGCGAGTTTTTGATGAGGCATACGAAGAAGTATAAAGGGGTAAGCTAAAAAAGGTCCAAGCTTTATTTGCTGTCTTTGAGTTTTAAAACTTGATCGAGAATTCCATTTATAAATGCGGCTGAATCTGTCGATCCGTAGGTCTTTGAGATTTCGATCGCCTCATTAATCGCTACTTTTGGAGGCACTTCGTCTTGCGAAAATAAAAGTTCAAAAATAGCAATCCGCATTAGATTTCGGTCAACTAAGGCCATTCTTTTTACTGACCAATGAGCCGTATTTTTCTGCAGAGTTTCATCGATGTCTTTACGATTAGCGGTAATGCCTTCGAGCAAAAAAGTGGCGTATTCCCAAACAGCCTCAGGAGCCTCGAAATTGCCGCGGAAAGTTTTTAAGCCTTCATGAAAATCGAGTTGGGGAGAGAATTCTTGTTGAAACAGCACCTGGAGCGCGAGTTCCCTCGATTGGCGACGAGAAGTTTGGGTACTGTTTAAGTTTGTCAAAGAGGGCTCCAGCTTTAATGTTTCGGTGACTTAGTTACCGGAGTACCGTCGCTATTAAGCGTCTGTACGAACTCATGTACGTCCCGAAACGTTTTGTAAACAGATGCAAATCTCACATAGGCTACGTCATCTAGAACTTTAAGTTCCTCGATCACCTTTTGGCCGATATTCGCAGCACCTAATTCACGGTCTCCTCGGTTTTGTACCCACTTTGAGATTCTGGCAATCAAGTTTTCAATTTCTGAGATACTTACAGGGCGTTTCTTACAGGCAAGTTGTACGCCCCGGCGAAGTTTGTCCTTATTGAACGGCTCTCTGCGCCCATCTTTTTTCACGACATGGGGATACTGAACTAAAACGGCCTCAAGCGTATTAAAGCGAGCCTTACAGCTCATGCATTCGCGGCGGCGACGGATATCGCCTTCTTTTTGAACTCGAGTTTCGATAACTCGATCTTCTAGATGTCCGCAGTGGGGGCACTTCATTTTTAAACCTCGAGGGAGGGTGATTTTTAGGCGAGATTAGCAAAGAGGTCAAGGGAACAGGTCTTTGGACTAGACCTTAAAAAGCCCCCTCGTGCTTGTTCTCAGCAAAGGATTACGCTAATGTCACATTGCAAAACCATTTTACGAGGTTCTCATGCGTAATGACTCATTTTTCCGATCGATTTTTTTATTAAAAGCTACTGCCCTCATTATGGCTTGCGGTGTCTCTTCGGCTTGGGCCCAAATCGAAGTCAATGATGAAGAAATGAACCGTGAAGGTGCTAAATACGAACAGCAGCAAGTAGACACGGGTGAAGGAGCTGCTCGTCAGTACTTTAATCGCCGCGCGCAAAGCTCCGACAATTCGAACTCAAGTCCGTCTACGAGCCGAGCGCCTGCAGCCTCGACTGATCGCTATTTAACTCTACATATTGGAACTTTCTTGAACGAAGACGTCTATCGTTGGGGTAAAAAACAAGACGACGACGTAGGACAACTGAATGCAGGGGTTACTTACCGTGTTGGTGAATGGGTCAATTCAATGGACCTTTTGTTTCGTGCGGATTTTACCAACTACACTTTGAATGAAGGTAACGCCTCAAAATTAAGTTTCGTTCCGATGATCACGTTTCCTGACGCCAAGAGCGGGTTTCCTCTTTATTTCGGCGCCGGTGCGGGGCTTGGAGTATTTCTGAAGCAAATTGACGATGAATCGGCTCTTTCGTTTGATTATCAAGTTGTCGCGGGTGCGCGCTTTTTTGATGTCATTGAAGGTTTTGGTTTTATGATCGAATCGGGAATGAAGAACCACCTTTTGCTCTTAAGTGATGGGCAATATAACGGTGTATTCTTAACTATTGGTGGCGTTTTCAATTTCTAAGCGCCTTTAAATCGCGTACCCTCGCTTTTTAAATTTTATCGCATTTAAGGTGAATTTAAATGGCTCCACTTCATCCTCCATTACAGCGTCAGCTTATCGAAGCTCTCAAAGATATCTTTGATAAGGGCTTCTTTTCTGACCAAGTTTTAGAGCGTTACTTTAAGGCTAACAAAAAATGGGGGAGCCGTGACCGCAAAGCTTTTGCGCAGTCACTCTATGGAATCGTGCGGTGGCTTCGGCCCCTCTTAAAAGAGGCAGGGCTTGAATGGAAAGAAGCCTGGACACCTCGACTCGAAATGATGGCTCAGTTTACCGGTCTTCAAGGTTTACCGGATGAAGACTGGAAACGAGTTTATGAAGCTTGGCTCAAACGGGGAGATGAAATCGAGGCTCAAGGCTTTTATCCTGACTCTGAGGCTCCCGAGCTGCGGCACTCGCTAAGTGACTACTGTTTAGATCTTTTCAAACAAGAGATGGCCGGGGATCTTACAAATGAACTCATGGCTTTAAACGCGAGCGCCCCTGTGTTTCTTAGGTGCAACACGCTGAAATCCAATCTCTCACAACTTGTCTACGCCCTTGAAAACGAAGGAGTAGAAACAGTTACGGTACCAGACCTAAAAAATGGTCTGAAACTGTATGAGCGGAAAGCGATTTTTCAAACCAAGGCCTTCCAGCAGGGCATGTTTGAGATGCAAGATGGCGGCTCCCAAAAAATCGCGGAATTTGTGGCGCCTGAACCGGGGCAAAAAGTAGTAGATGCTTGTGCCGGCGCTGGAGGCAAAACCTTACATTTAGCGGCACTCATGCAGAATAAAGGTCGCATTGTGGCGCTCGATATTTACCCCAGAAAACTAGAAGAGCTAGAGCGTCGAGCTCGACGTGCTGGAGCCTACAACGTGGAGACCCGCACAATTGATTCGACAAAAGTCGTAAAGAGACTTGAAGATTATGCGGACCGCGTCCTACTTGATGTTCCGTGTACGGGGACTGGGGTGTTTCGTCGCAATCCAGATAGCAAGTGGCGTTTAAGTTCATTTGAAAAAGAGGCTCTCAAATTGGAGCAGAAAAAAATCTTGAGTCTTTACAGTCGGATGGTTAAACCGGGCGGGAAGCTGGTTTATTCTACCTGCAGTCTTTTAGAGTCAGAAAATGAAACACAGGTGAAAAGCTTTTTAGAAAGCGAAGCCGGACAAGAATTTAAATTTGAGGCCCACACCCATATTCTTCCTTC
>CAZDFM010000056.1:0-9633 GCA_964504465.1 uncultured Pseudobdellovibrionaceae bacterium
TATCGAAAAAGACTCTGCCCTCACAGAGCAGATCGATCGTATGCGCCACTCGGCCACACGTTCACTTTTTGACCGTCGAGATGTAATTATCGTTTCATCAGTTTCTTGTATTTACGGTTTAGGTTCTCCCGAGGCCTACGAAGGTTTAATGATCCAACTCGTCTCTAACACTGAGATGCGTAGGGATGACTTATTAAAAGAACTAGTCCGAATTCAGTACACGAGAAATGACGTCGACTTTCACCGCGGAACATTTCGAGTGCGCGGCGACACCGTAGAAGTCTTTCCTCCATATGAAGAAGAACTTGCGGTTAGAATTGAGTTCTTTGGAGACTTTATTGAAAAGATCGCCAAGGTAGATCCGCTTCGAGGGCAAGAATCAGAAGAGCTCGATCAAATTGCGATTTACCCCGGCAGCCATTATGTGAGTTCAGATGATCGAAACCGTATTGCGGTTGAGCAAATTCGGGATGAACTCAGAGAGCGCATTAATTATTACCAGCGAGAGATGCGCTACATCGAAAAAGAACGCATCGAACAACGAACTCTTTACGATCTTGAGATGATCCAAGAGATGGGCTCATGCCCGGGGATTGAAAACTACTCGAGGCATTTCACGGGCAGAGCTCCCGGACAGGCACCTCCGACTTTGCTTGAGTACTTTCCCGATGATTTCTTAACTTTTATTGATGAATCGCACGTGACGGTTCCACAGATCGGTGGAATGTACCGCGGAGACCGCGCCAGAAAGTCTACTCTTGTCGAGCATGGCTTCAGGCTTCCGTCCGCATTAGATAACCGCCCCCTTAACTTTCAAGAGTTCGAATCTTACGTGGGCACTACGATCTATGTTTCAGCGACCCCAGGCGAGTACGAACTTAAAAAAAGTGAAGGTATGGTGATTGAACAAATCATTCGGCCGACAGGACTGGTTGACCCAATTGTTGAAGTTCGTCCTGCGCGTCACCAAGTCGACGATCTTTTGGCTGAGGTGCGTGACCGGGTTAAGAAAAAAGAGCGCGTCCTCATTACGACTCTCACAAAAAGGACCGCTGAAGATTTGACTGAGTATTATGAAGGTCTCGGGATCAAAGTAAAATACCTGCATTCAGACATTAAGACCATGGAGCGAACCGAAATCATTCGAGATCTGCGCTTAGGCATCTTCGATGTTTTAATTGGGATCAACTTACTTCGTGAAGGTTTAGATATCCCCGAAGTAACTCTGGTTGCCATTACCGACGCCGATAAAGAAGGCTTTTTAAGAAGTGAGCGTTCCTTAGTTCAAACCATTGGTCGGGCGGCACGAAACGCCAACGGCCGAGTCATTCTTTATGGTGATAAAGTCACGGACTCGATGAAAAAAGCCATCGATGAGACCAACCGTCGGCGTCAAATTCAAATCGATTACAATACGGCGCACGGGATTACTCCCAAAACTATCGATAAAAAAATCAGCAAAGGACTTGTGGAGATCTACGGTCTGGATGACGTTAAAAATGATGCCTATCTGTTGAAGGCACCTATTAAAACTTTCAGGGAAAATCCGAAAGCACTTTCAAAAGAGATCGATCGCCTACGAAAACAAATGCGCAAAGCCGCAGATGGCCTGGACTTCGAAGAAGCAGCGCGAATTCGTGATGAAGTGAAGCGGCTCGAAATGCTTGCGCTTGATGCCGCTGGTACGGATTAAGAATATCGAGGCGTCGCAATTCGATCGAGCTATTGCCATAATAGCTCCTCCTTGGTTTAATTGCCTCGATGGTAGATGAAAAAGATCCAACCCCTCCAGAAGACTCTAAAGGCCCGGTCACTGAAAAGCTGGTGAAGGCCACCGTTGAGCAACTTAAAGAATTAGTCCGGGACTTTCCACAGACTGCCGGCGTTTACCTGATGAAAAACCTGCGCGGAAAAGTCATTTACGTAGGCAAAGCAAAAAATCTGCGTTCGCGTGTGAGATCTTATTTTAATCTCAGCGGTCAGGGGACAAGCTTAAAGACTGTGTTTTTGGTTAACCAAATTCACTCGATCGAAATTCAACTGACCAAAACCGAGGTTGAGGCCTTTTTACTCGAAGCAAGTCTGATTAAGAAGTATCGGCCTCGTTATAATATTCGGCTTAAAGACGACAAGGCTTACCCTTATATTGTGGCGAGCGTAAAAGATAACTTTCCGCGATTCTATGTGGCTCGTCGTGTGAAGAATGACGGGAACTTGTACTTCGGTCCGTTTATCTCAGGCGGCGCGGTTCGAGAAACTATCCGGTTTTTAAATCGAACCTATAAAATCCGCGACTGCACCGATAGTTTTTTTAAAGGCCGGACTCGGCCTTGTATGACCTACCAAATCGGCCGCTGTACCGCGCCCTGTGTAGATTTGGTTTCGATTCACGATTACCGCGAAGATTTCGCAGAAGCGATTTCTTTTCTCAAAGGCGAAGATCAAAAAGTAATTAAGCAGCTCACAAAACGTATGAAACTTGCGGCTGACGACGAACGCTACGAAACAGCTGGAAAGCTGCGCGATTCTATCGATGCGGTAAAAAGAATTCTTGAAAAACAAAGTGTGGTCGGCAAAGACCAAGAGTTTGATCAGGACGTTGTCGCCTATGTCGGAGACCCGCGAGGCACTCTGATCGAAGTTCTTCATATTCGCCGCGGCCGAGTCATTGGGTCACAACCTTATTTTCTGTCAAAGCTCGACTTTGCTCTCCCAGGCGAAGAGGTCATGGAATGGCTTACTTCATTTTTAAACCAATACTATTCGGACAATATTATTCCCGATGAGATTTTACTCCCTGTCGAGCTTGGTATCGATATGACTAAACTCTTAAAAGATGTTTTCGAAGAGCGCCAAGGTAAACGTCCAGATATTCGTGTGATGACCGGGCAACACGAACAACTTTTAAAACTAACTCTAAAAAATGCGCAAATGCATTTTGATGCGCGCGTGACTGAAAAAGAAAACCGACTAAAAGGATTAGAAGATCTTCAGAAAAAATTAGGGCTTCCGGAACTTCCACTTCGTATCGAATGCTATGATATCTCAAATTTTCAAGGCAGCGAAAGTGTTGCGAGCCAAGTGGTGTTTGAAGAGGGGAGCCCCAAAAAAGAAGACTACCGAAAATATAAAATCAAAACCGTTATTGGCTCAAATGACTTTGCTTCTATGAAGGAAGTACTTGAACGCCGCTTTAAGCACACCGAATACGATGACCCTCAATTAGTTGTAGTAGATGGCGGTAAAGGCCAGCTCAGTATGGCAGTTGAAATTTTAAAAGAAGTGGGGCGTCCAGAAATTCCTGTCGTAGGGCTTGCGAAAGCTCGCACAAAAGGAAGTTTTCAAGATGCGGAAGTGGAGTCGAGTGAGGAGCGAGTTTTTATTCCGGGCCGACAAAACCCAGTTACTTTTGCTCGCAACGCTGAGGCGCTACAGATATTGGTGGGAATTCGCGATGAAGCCCATCGGTTTGCGATTACCTTTCACCGAAAACTCCGAGAGGCTCGAACCCTTGAGTCAGAGCTGGATTCAATTGTGGGCCTGGGTGTGAAACGAAAAGACAGACTTCTTAAGTCATTTGACGGCATTCAAGCTATTAAAGATGCCGGCATCGAAGCGATTGCGGCTCTACCCGGTTTCAACCGGGTGCTTGCTGAAAGAATTCTCCTTCAGCTTTCAGAACAATAGGAATTATTGGAGCGTGTGCTGTTGAGTGCGAGTCTTAATCTGGCAGCAGGCACATGAAGCCTCTTCTTTTACTTCATTGCGTACAAAGTGAGAAACGTGAGTAAACTCAAGCTCTGAGCCACAAAGGCAGCAGTGAAAGTGGTCTTCGATAAACTGTTCACGAAAGTCTTGACGAGTAAGGTTATGAAGGTGAACCGAGATCGGAGTGTTGAGATCTAAGGGTGCGTCGTTAATGTCTTCGATTTGAGCTGTAACTGATTTCGTGTTCTTTGATTCCATAGCTTCCTCCGTGAAACTTTGCTGACATAAGCTCTTTCGGTGCATGAGGAAGAAGCTTGAGTAGGTTCTTGAAAAGCTTCGAAAATTTGGCCTTTCGAGCGAGGAAAATTTTGCCCCCCAGCGCCCTGGGTCATTGTCGGTTTTTGATGCTTTTCAGCGCCTAGACTTTTAGATTGGCACCTATGAAAAGCAGTCCGGCAGAGATCTATTTAACAGAAGTTTTAGGAGTGAAAACCATAGTCACTCCTAGTGCTGTTAACACGAGTGTGTTGACCAACGTAACGGACCAGCCTGAAAGTTCGAATGCCCTTAGAACGGAGAGCGGCTCAGACAACGAAAAAACTGCAGCACTTTTTAAAAACTACGGCGACGAGCCTCAAATCCTTTTGTGGGTTCCTCACGAGCCAGGGCTTGAAGAAACGGACCTTTTAAGCCGAATGATGAAAGCTGCGAAAATTTCTCAGTACCTCGTTTTTTGGGGAACAAGCCTTCAGCAAGTCCCCCCAATTTATTTTGAAGCAGGACTTAAACATGGGATTAAATTTTTTGGTTCTAGCGACAACAAAGAAGAAGTCACGGCACATTTGCTCTTGATACACTCTTCAACTCTCGCATCCATGCTCACAGGCTCTTCGTTTGAAATCCAGGCGAACAAAAAGAAAGTTTGGGGGCACATTCAAGATATTCAACAATTGCTCCCCAAAAGGTAGTCCACAATATGAAATGGATTTTTCTGTTGATCGCAAGTTTTGCCTTTTCTATGAGTCTGCTGACAGCTCACGTCTTCGCTGCGGATTCACAAGAACCTGTCGCTTCAGAATCTTTGGTAACATGTACGCCAGAAATTGCGATGACTGATACCATTGGTCCCGGCAGCCTCTCGCTTTTAGAGCGCGCCTTTGACCGAGCGAAGCGAGACAGCTGTTCTTCGATTTTAATCACAATCAACACTCCCGGCGGGAGCTTACAAACCACGCGCATGATAGTGGAGAAAATCTTAAACTCTCCTGTTCCAATTCTATGTTTGGTCTCTCCCTCAGGTGGACACGCGGGAAGCGCAGGGGCCATCATTCTTCAGGCTTGTCATGTCAACGGTGCGATGACCGCCACAAATATTGGCGCCGCAACTCCTATTTCTGGAACGGGTGAAGCGATCCCCGATGACTTACGTAAAAAGCTCATCAATGACACTCGAAGCTGGGTAGAAGGCATTACAGAACATCGGGGCCGGTCAAAAAGTTTTGGCGCGGACATTATTACAGAAGCCAAATCAGTCAGTGCCGACGAGGCAAAAAAAATAGGGGCAATTGATTTTGTCGCCACCAAAAAATCTGACTTTTTAGAATTCTCAAAAGGGCGCGAAGTAAAACTGACGGAGCAAAAGACGACGGAGGTAAAAGTTGGAGAGCTTCAATACATTGAGCCGAGTCTGCGAGATCTATTCTTAACTTTATTTGGCGATCCGCAGTTGGCCTATCTTCTCCTTATGGGGAGCCTTGCACTTCTCTATTTTGAAATTACTCATCCAGGAACAATGGTTGCGGGAGTCGTAGGGGCAGTTGCTCTCGTTGTAGCACTCATCGCACTTCATAAGCTGCAGGTCGAGTGGGGCGGATTGATGCTCCTTCTTCTTGGTCTCGCGCTACTCATTGCTGAAGCTTTTCTCCCTAGCTTTGGGATACTTGGTGTCGGCGGAATAGCTGCCTTTGTAATGGGCAGTTTATTTTTGTTCGATCCCGAAAAAACAGGCGGTTATCAATTGCCCCTCGTTTTAATTTTAGCAACCGCGGGAACCATCGGCGCCATCATGCTCACGCTGGGGTTTTTAGCCTTTCGCACTTTCGGGTTAAAACCCAAATGGGGCGGTGATGAAATGGCAGGGCAAAAAGCGGTGGTAGTTGATCTTGAAGAGGATCCACGCGAGGGTCGAGTCGAAGTGATGGGAGAGATCTGGAGATTTAAATGCTCCACTCCAGTGACAAAAGGACAAGTCGTTTTAGTAGAAAAGCTTAAAGGTTTAACTTTATTGGTAAAGGAGTTCTAGTTTATGGATATCAGCTTTGCACTTATTGTTGTGGTGCTTATTGTCGCCTTCTTTTTATTTTCGGCGGTCAAAATTCTTCCTGAATGGGAAAGAGGAGTCGTACTTCGTTTAGGACGCTCTGTAGGAATTCGCGGACCCGGCTTGATTCTTTTAGTGCCGGTTATTGAACGTATGCTTCGTGTTGATACAAGAACAATCACTATGGATGTTCCTCCTCAAGACGTCATCACTCTTGATAACGTAAGTATGAAGGTCAATGCGGTCATTTATTTTCGAGTTGTAGATCCTGAAGCTGCCCTCACGAGAATTGAAGACTTTTATTTTGCCGTCAGCCAATTGGCGCAAACAACTTTGCGCTCTACTCTTGGGCAATATGAAATGGATGATGTGTTATCAAAGAGAGATAAAATCAATCTCACACTTCAAGCGATTTTAGATAAAGCAACAGACCCATGGGGCGTTAAAATTTCTGTAGTCGAAGTTAAACACATCGATCTGCCAAAAGAGATGCAGCGAGCAATGGCACGTCAAGCAGAGGCCGAAAGGGAGCGACGCGCTAAAGTTATTTCAGCAGAAGGTGAATTCCAACGTGCTGAAAAGTTAAAGGAAGCCTCGAACATTTTGGCGCAGTCTCCGACAGCTCTTCAGCTTGCTTACTTGCAGACACTGACAGAAATTTCTGGAGAAGGTACACACACGGTGGTGTTCCCTTTGCCCATTGATATAATCAAATCGCTTTTTGACAAGTCCCCAAAAGCTTAGAACACTTGGGAGATGAAACACTTCTCCCTCCTAATCGGAGGGGCGCTTGCAGTTTGTCTGGCGTCCTCCGCTTTGGCCGATGAAAAGGTTAAAGTTAGGCTTAAAACTAAGACCCAGAATATCGCACTGACGGGTTTTCAAATCCAAATGCCTTACGACAAAGTAGGAAGGGTTCAAACCTCCGCTTTCGATTTAAGAAAAATAAAACTAAAAAGGATTCTGCAAGAGGGCCGCATGGTTTGGGAGATTTCAGATAATGACCTGAGCGAAAAAGTCTTTTGGCGCGAGGAGCCCCTCAAATTCCAGGGCGAGATGATGCGGCAAGGAGTTGAGCCTCTTCCTCAATCCCTCATCTTTTTTCCACTGGATACAAAAGATTTTGATGTAGTGGCTGAAATCGGAGTTGAAAGCTATCTCGAGGGAGTGCTGCCTTCCGAAATGCCTTCTTCTTGGCCGATGGAAGCGCTTAAGGCACAAGTCGTGGCTTCGCGTTCCTATATGTACTCGCTCATGAAAGAGCGTAAGAATATGCACTTTCATTTAGAGTCCACGATTTTTGATCAAGTTTATAAGCATTCCGCTCGCGTCGATGCGAGTGCGAAAGTGCGAAACCGTATGAAGCGCGCCATTCGTGAAACCCGCGGGAACGTACTCTACGCAAGCTCGGGAGAAATCTTACGCTCTTTTTATCATGCGGACTGCGGCGGCAGAACCGAAGAGCCTAAATATGTTTGGGGGATGACCACAAAAAATGGGACAGTTGAAGACGCCACTTGTCCTGCAAGCCCACAAGCCCGTTGGGAACTTGACCTCTCGCGCGCCAGTTTAAAAAAGTATCTCGCGAGTTACTACGATTCTAAAACGCCCCTTAATTTTAAATCTCTACATGTTTCACAGCGAACGCCATCGGGGCGAGTTGCCGAATTAGAGGTGCTTTTGAATGAAGCTCAATCTCTTAAGCTATCCGCGCAGGAGCTTCGAAAATTGCTCGGTTTTAACCGGCTAAAAAGCACGAACTTTCAGCTCCATTGGTACGGAGATAAGCTTAAAATCGAAGGTTTAGGGCATGGGCACGGAGTGGGAATGTGTCAGTGGGGAGCTCGAAGCCTTGCTCAGCGGGGAACTGCTTACAAGGATATCTTGAAACGCTATTATCCCTACTCTCGAATTGGCCAACTTACGCGTCCTCAGAATAAGCCCCTTCCTATCAGGAAGATAACGGCTCAAGTCTACTGATCAGGCCGAAAGAAAGATTCGAACTGCGAAAAAAGCGACTGCGACGATGGTGACTAAGCTGATTGCATTGATTCTCATGAGATCCCCCATAAACCCATTCGGCGCAATTTCAGAAGACTTTAGTCGCCTGGACAGAATTTATTAAAAAATTCACGCTGTTACGGCTCGGTGTCGACACTTTGGACGCGGCTGTCAAGTTCACTTTCAAGCTAAGTATCTGAAATTACTAGGTAAATTGAGGCTGACAAATATTGGCTCCCGAAAAGGAGATTGTCGCTTTTTCATGGTGCCCAACAATTCCCGGCTTGAGGCAATTTCTTCAGTCTTCACAGGGACTTAACTCAAAAAAGCACTGTCGGGCATGGTTCTCGCTCTTCAACTGGGTAAGGAAGACCCAGAAATGGGAAGGAAGGAATTATGAAAACCCGATATGCAGTATTAGTAATAGGATTGGCCCTCTCAAGTTTTGGTTGCGCCAAACATAAAGGTGCCGCAAGTGCCAATGCATCGGATACTTCGGTTCCACTTGTCGACGTACCCTCTACTCCTTTTGTTCCCGACGGTGCGGGGCCAGGTAACGGTCCTGGCGCGAACTGGGAGTATGGCGGACAAGCTCCACTTACAGTGACAAGCTTATCAACTATGAGCGACTACACAGGTCGTCCGATGAACAATCCTCAAGATATTAAGATCAATTTAAACTTGAAGAAGTACGGAAACGGCTTCGGCGGAGTGGTTTCAATCGCTTACCGAGAAAATGGTCAAGACTTTCAAGGCTACTTTACTTCAGGGACAACTGCTGAAACTAACAAATATAATGTGTGGTTCACTAAAAACGGAACCACAGCTTATCACGGTTTCTTTGAAGACTTTATGGGCGGCTTAATCGTTGTGATCGATTCAGTAGTTGATCTTGGTGATGGCGGCACAACGAATGATTTAGTTTCTGGTAGCGTTTGGTACAAGAACTTCGGTTTAACTTATGCTCCAAATCCTCTGTATGGATATTTACCTGAGTTCGGAAGACCCAAAACTTATTGCTGGTTTATTTCTCTTGGGCCATATGACTGCCGCGCTTGGAAGAAAGATCGTGTCGTAGAAACTACTCGCGATATCAATCCAGACAACGGTTACACCAAGCTCGGTACCTTCGGTGGTATGAGCCTTGGCGAAGCTTTTAACGGTGAATATTAAAACTTAAACTTTAAAAAAATAATGGAAAAACAAGAGGTAAAGATTATGGAACAACTACACGCAAAAAGAGATTCATGGCTGACTTGGTCGCTGTTTGTCTGCCTAGTACTTGCGCTTTCAATGTCGCTCACAGCATGCGGCAAAAAAAGCAAAAGCGGCAGCTTAGGAACATCTCCCGGCGGTTCTGGTGGCGACGACGACACAGTAAAGCCAAGTGGCTCTTACTCAAAACTTGTCGATGCTGGTTTAAGCAAAGGTTCGATGTACTTCGATATGTCAATTCGAGCATACGGAAATTCGAATCCCGCAGGCGGATACAACGGAGAAGTTGAAGTCGTAGGTTATGTAGAAGTTAAGCAGCCGATCCCGGCTCTATGTAACGGCAGAGACTATCTACCTGTTGGTAAATACCATCTTAAGACAGTTTCAAA
>CAZDFM010000057.1:0-1386 GCA_964504465.1 uncultured Pseudobdellovibrionaceae bacterium
AGCTCCTACTGCCAAAATTACACTTTGACCTTACGTAACCGTTTCCGCTTGAGTCGTAGCGTTCGCAGTATTTGAGTAGGCCGAGTTGCCAGTGGCATTGTAAGCTCTCACTCGGTAATAGTAACGACTGTTCGCCGTCAAACCGCTGCTCGAGTAGGTAGTCGCATTTGCACTTGCGGCCGCGATTTGAGTAAAGCTTGTTCCATCAGCTGAACGTTCAATGTAAAAACCAGTTTCGTTATTTGCGTTATCCATCCACGACAAATTAATCTGCGTTGAAGATGCGACAGTTAAACTTAGAGCGCTCGGTGCATTTGGCGCAACAGGTGCCGCCTGTGTCTGCGCGGTCGCAACTGGCGTATAGCCCGAATTACCCGCACTGTTATGAGCTCTCACACGGTAAGAATAAGAAGTTGAGCCTGTAAGAGAGCCGCTATTATAAGTGGTGATGTTGGCCGCCACGCTTGCGATTTGACTGTAGCTTCCGCCTGCAGTCGCACGCTCTATATAAAAACCGCTTTCATTATTTGAGTTGTCTCTCCAGGCCAAATTAATTTGTGTCGCAGATTGAACCGAAAGACTCAAATTTGAAGGAGCCGCTGGCACTTGTACGGGTGGCGCCTGTGTGCTGACCGAAGCTGAGTTTGAATAATTTGAAGCACCCGCCTCGTTAAAGGCACGTACTCTAAAATGATAATTCGTCGAAGCCGTTAAACCGCTGCTGGCATAGGTGCTGACGTTTGCGCCCAGAACTGCAATTTGGGCGTACGTAGTTCCGTTAAGCGAGCGCTCAACATAAAATCCTGTTTCATTTGCTGAACTATCAGCCCAAGCCAAATTAATTTGCGTGCTCGACGCTGCAGCGACAGTCAAGTTCATTGGCGCGGTCGGCGGCATAGGCATAGCCATGGTCGTGGCCATTGCGTCGTTAGTATAAGTCGAGTTACCCGCTGAGTTGTAGGCGCGAACGCGGTAGTAATAAGTCGAAGATGCCATAAGAGCATTATCAGAATATGTGACAACGCCGGCTGAGAGCTGCGCCACTTGATTATAGACTGTTCCGTTGCTTGACCGTTCAACATAAAAACCGGTTTCGTTATTAGAATTGTCAGTCCAGGTTAGATTAATTCTCGTAGTCGAAATACTTTGAGCTTGAAGCGTTGAGGGAGCCGCAGGTGTAGTCACCGGAGGTGCCATCGTAGTCGCATCAGCGACGTTCGAAAAGCTTGATGTCCCGATATTGTTTCTTGCAGCCACACGGTAAAAATAGGTTGTTGAAGGTGTAAGGCCCATTTCAATGGTGTTGCTCGCGTTTGAAGAAAGTGTCCGCACTAAAGTAAATGGTCCACCACTAGAAGTGGCACGCTCGACTATAAATTCAAGTTC
>CAZDFM010000057.1:1396-9606 GCA_964504465.1 uncultured Pseudobdellovibrionaceae bacterium
GTTTGAAGACGAGTCTGTCCAAGAAAGATTTATTTGTGAATCTGAACTTGCAGACGCCATTAAATTCTGTGGAGCTTGAGGTGCGGTTTCAACCAGAGGTGGTGGTTCAACCGGAATGTTGCCCGGAGCGCCACTTTCGATCCACTGAAAAATACTTTGAATCTCTTGCTCAGTAAGCCGACCACCTGGAGGCATACTGTGATCTGCAACTCGCAAGTAAAGCGGACTCGAATTGGGCTGTGACGCTACAATCACTGAGCCTTCTATCAACGCAGAATAAGAAGAAAAATCCGGCGACGAACCGGCGCCGTGGCAACTCAAACACTGCGCTTGAAAAACTTTTGAATTGAGTTCATCAAAACTCGCGGTCGTAGAAAAGCTACTTTGCAATTCACTTCGGGTGGGCTCCATCTGGCCACAGTTTTGAAAAATCACGAGACCGAAAGCCATAGCCGCGTAAGCTACAAAATTTAAAAAGCGCTTTGTCATAAGACCTCTTCGAGTTTTTCGCTCTGAGTTATTTATCGGTGTTCGCGCACCAGTTATTAATCGAATTCCAGCCGAGGAGTGAAGATTCCCAAATTAAGAATCGTGATTTAAGGACGCAGGAATCTTCAGCATATTAAAGTGCTGTCCACTCTCGGATGCTCAACAGCTAACGAAAGATTATGTATTGATTGAGAACACAATCTCAGATCAAAACGCTCAGCTGCATTTTAACCGGACCAATTTTTTAAGAGGTCGATAGATAAAAACGCCGATATGATATTTATATGACAAACTCGCGCAAAATTTTTATCGCTGTCGGATTGCTCGCATTGATGCTCCCTTTTCAAAACTGTGCGGGATACAAAGCAATTGAATCCGCTTCAAACACGTCAAGTTCTTCCGAAACAGACGAGCCTTCAGGAACTTCGACACCAGTGCCGACGCCTGAACCTCCGCCGGCTCAGACACCTCCGCCAACACCTACACCTGAACCGACCCCAAATCCGACACCTGAACCTACACCATCTCCGACACCTGAACCAACACCAATGCCTACGCCAATTCCGACTCCTACTCCTACTCCTACTCCTACTCCTACGCCTACGCCGCCACCACAGGGAAGCAATACTCGTATGGTTATTATGGCGAGTGGTCACTTAGGTCGAACTGTTATGTCGTGCGATGGTGGTTCAACATGGATACGAGATCGGTCCGATAACCTTCGAGGACAGTGTTGGGTTGATGGTCCTAATTATGTTGAATGTGATCACACCTCGGGATCTGGTCGTGGGCTAGACTCAGGAGACGGTTATTTCTTTGCCAACTTCGGTTGGGGCGCGCCCGGAAGCGTACGCAGAACACAAGACGGAATTACTTGGACCACGGTGCGCTCAGGCGGGAACGGCGGCGGAATCGCTTATGCCCGCGGCACTGTCTTCAATCTTTGGGGTGGTGCCGAGTGGGCCACTTCGAGCAATCTCGGCCAAAGTTGGACGCCGGTTAGAGAAGGCCTTTATAATCTCGAACACCCTATAGCGTTTCGAGTCGGTCAAAAAGTGTTAGCTCTCGGAAGATCTCCGGGTCTTGGTGTAAGCCGAGACGGCGGACGAACTTGGACTTTAAATTCTTCGTTTAACAACCAATGGGGAACAGCTTTTGCCGAGGGCGCTGGCGTTGTCATTGCCGTCGGCGGTAGATCCGTCACAAGATCCACCGACGATGGAGCCACTTGGAGTTCAAGAACTGTATTACCCGCAGGTTCTTTCGGAGACATAACTTACGACGGGACAGCTTTTGTTGCCTGGGGTAATGGCTCTCGCTGGCGCTCAGTTGATGGGGGTTTGACTTGGACTTCGACTCCACTTTCACTTCCCGGAAGTTCCATCGGTGCAGATGAATTCACCGGTCCTATTGTGTACAACAGCGAAACCAGAACCTTTGCGGCGATACCAAGTATCTGGGGAGCTTATTACTCTCGCCAACGCGCCTTCGTAAGCCAAGATGGAATCACTTGGACGCAATTAGGAGCAAGTGCATTTACCGGTGGCCACCCGATTAACGACATTACGGTTGGGCCAATGGCCGCGGCAAACTGTCCTTGAGAGACTAGGAATCCCAAATAAAGTTTCAAAGAATGCACCATAACCTATTGTCGCGAGTAGAAGGCTATTCCGCAATTATTACGGTCTAGGCAAACATCAATTGCGACGAAAGGCTGTCCTATTTCTTTTTATCCTTCGCCCTTTGTAGCTCAACTTCGTGAATGTATTTGCGAGTAGCGGCTGGGAGTTCTTGCCATAACTTAAAGGCAAAGAAGAGCCCGAGCATCGTGAATGGGATCAAGAAGGTCGGCCAGTAAACCCAGCTTTCTCTTCCAATCAAAATGGCGCCGAGAATAAATTCTTGAAATGAAGATCCAAGCTTTGAGAAGCCATCCGCAACACCCGTCGCTGTAGCGGCACCTTTTCGTCCGCCGAAATCTGCGGTCGCTGTACCCGACATGATCGAGTGCACACCAATCACCGCCATTGAGATCACTAAAACAGACACCCCGATCACCATCGGGTTGCCACCCCAAACCGTCATCGCAAGGAGCATCACCACTGCGGCAACAAACATCGTGATCTGAAAGAGACCCGCCATGGGTGCGCGTCTTGAGTGAAAAAATCTATCTGAGGCCCAACCGGCAATGAACGATCCTAAAATCCCGGTGACTGCGGCCCACAGCCCCCAGTTATTACTGATGATGTCGACACCAAGGCCCGTATCTTTTACGAACAATCGATACCACTTGATCGTTCCGTCTCTTAAAACGCCTGATGTGAATTCAATTACTCCAATCATTAAGATCACGCGGTTACTTAAAACTTTTTTGATTGTGCCAAACCAAGTCACGATACTTACATCGTCATCACCTGAAGAGGCATCGTGGGTGTCGAGTTTTGGAAAGCCCGCTTTATCGGGCGAGTCTTTAATTAAAACTAAATCGATAAGTGTCCACAGTAATAAAAATCCCGCTGGAATAAAAAAGATCAACCAAAAGTCCGACACGCTTGAGGTATCCAGCGCAAACATCGTCGTCATAAAATTATCAAAAGCTGTGTCTTGGTGGATATTGAGGTTAACGGCTTTGGCGATCGCCTCTGTCCAGTCGAACGCGAAATAAACGCCTAAAGAAATTAGGGTTCCAAAGATCGCGCCAAAAGTACCGCGCTCGCGCACGTGAAACCAATACGATTTTACTTTGATGGTCGAGATCGCACCAAAACTTTGAAAGAACATATTAAGTGAATAAAAAATCGTAAGAAGCAAAACGAGATTCATCTGAGTGCCATGCAGATGCAGATATAAAGCCCAACCCATCAGAATATTAAAAAAGGCAGCGCCTATGGCCGCCATCATCATTCCTTTTTTGCCACCAATGCGATCAATCAAGGGACCTGTGATAAACAAGGCGGCTGCATAGATGAAAAAACCAGATCCTGAGATCTGGCTTTTTTCTGCCTTCGTGATAACTTCTGCGGTCGCCAGAGCATCAATATTGTAGCGCGCCATGTACATAAACGCGTATGTCATCCCCAGCGGGAACCACGAAAGAAATCGTCGCATCATAAAGGGTTTTGAATGTCCAAGTGGGTTACGCATGAAATACAGCGTAATGATATAGGTCAACAACATGACGACGATCAATAATTGCATTCGATTCCCCCTGGACTGGATGTATTGGAGTAACTAGCTCTATAGGCTATGTCAATGCATTGATTGGTCAGATTTCTGCCTTAAAAGCGAGCGCTAGAACGGCTTAAAGCGCTGCGGCAGCGATGCCTAACGTATCCCGTGTCTTGAATTGAGACGCCTCTCGACCAACGGGGCCGTTCTCTGTATCATATGTAGATCAACAAACATTGGAGAATGAATGCAGAAGAAGTGGCCTCTTATCGTTGCGATGGTCGTTGTTCTCGTTGTAGGTTTCAGTTTTCAAAATTGCTCTCCATATAAAGGTGCAGACTTTTACAATCACGTCGAAGCGCCAGGAACTGAAGACCTCGGTTCATCAACCGAAGAAGGTTTTAACCAGGGTCAACAGAACAACCAAATTGATGGTGGTTCACCAGTTGCCGGAAATACTCCGAACGCCACTAGCAGCGGTCAAAAAGTAAACAAGATCGGAATCAACATCGGGATCTTCGCGACTCAAAAAGTTGTCGACTCACTCGGTAACGTTGGTGGTTGGTATTACAACTATTCTCCTCACCCCAACCGCGACGATGCCAACACAAAATACAACACAGTGAATTGGGCCAACACTTACAATAAAGAGTTCGTGCCCATGATCCAGCAATTTTGGTTTAAGCTTGGCCCCCAAGCTGGTGGTTGTCCAATTATCGCAGAGTATGGCGCAAACCCCTGCACCGTAGATCAAATGGTCTCGATTTTTAACCAAACCAAAAAACTCTTTAAATCCACGAATCAGCCACGCTACTTAATTGTATTCAACGAGCCCCATATTTCGGGAATCGATTCACCCGACCGAAATAAATATTCAATGGAGCCGATTCCCGCCGCAAAAGCGTTTGGAAAAATTCAGACCTTTGCGTCTCGCGTAGGGCTCAAAGTTTTAGCACCTAATGCGGCTGTCGACCCACGTTCGATTCGTTGGATGGGAGAATTTTTTAGAGCTTGTTACGATTTACGAAACGCGACTGAGAACCCCTGTAGGCTTGAAGACATTTATGCTTTCCAAAATCACGAGTATCAGTGCGCGAGTAATTTCTGGACCGAAACTTATATCAATGGTGGTTTTAAAAACAATCTCGTTGCAGAACTTGGAAACTACGGTGGCTATGATTGGTCTTCGTTTGTTAGGTCCAAAACTGTTTGGTTTACAGAAACCAACTGTAACTGGGATCCTGACTTTTTGGCGGCCCAAGGCCAGGGGCAGTTTGTCAGATCCCAACAAGAAAGCTGCTTAAGAGCGACCGGGCAAAAGCCGGGTTTTGGTAAAGGTTCACTTTTTACACTGATGCAGGCGCCTAACAGTTCAATCGAAAGAATCTCGTGGTGGAACACATATGCGGACCCCGATAAAAACTCTGACGGCAACACGGTGTCAGCCTCAAGTAGAAATCGAATCACAGCTGCTCGCCTCATGGACGGAAACGGCAACTGGACGCCAGCAGGACGCGCATTAAAACAAGCTTATCTCAATCCCAATCAACTACTTAATGTGAATTGCACTGACACTGCGGTAAACGCCCCAGCTACTTTAGTGGGGTTATTTAAAGTGAACGCCGGGATCTATCATGGCTATAAAGACTTTTACTGTGTGTATCCAAACATGGCGACGGTCACCAAAATTTGGGGAGCCAACTGGCAACAACTTTCTCAAGACGTCAGCGCACGTCCTTCGCAAATGACCGACGCCGGAGTCTGCGGCCCACTTCAGGGAGTCCATCGCGATGGTTCAAACTTTTTCTACACTTTTAAACAGAACTATACCTGCTGGCTTAACTCCACAACAAAGCTTCGAAACTGGGCTGGCATTCCCTCAGGCAAAGAGCACTTTCTGCCATCGGCACCTTTAAGTTCAAAAGGCCTCGACGGCCGAATGATCACCTCAAAGTTGTGCGAGTGATTATAAAGCTTCGGCTTGAACTAATTCTCTTAATCTCGAAGTATAAAAAGATTCTTGTGGAGGGGTACCGCCCTCCTCTATCTTTTCGGCGAAAGCTAAATAATCAGGATCGAGCTTTTTAATGAGGAACAGTTGTAACGAGCCCAATGAATAGTACCGCCCGCCTCTTCCTTTTTCAAAACGTGGTTTAATATATTGATCGATGCTAATTAATCCAGTTTCGAGTTGATAATTCGTTTCGACAAATTCGGTTGTGCCTTCGAGGTATTCCATCTCGGCCTCTCCGTTGGAGCAAGTTTCTGCCTGAGACCAAGAATCCGGATGAAATTTTGTGTCCTTGAGTAATTCGTAGCGACCTTTTCGAACAGCTAAAAATTGCTGAATTGTTTTTCTAGCTTCGTCCGGATTATTTTCGAGATAAGCTTGTCGAACTGCGGTTCTTAAAAGAGAAAGTTCTAAATCTGATGCCTTTGCCGCGTCTTCGCGGGGGCCATAACAGTGGGCTTTGATAAACTCTCTTCCCTCAGCCGACCAGCTTACGTAGGGTTTACCCGCTGTATAGTGTTCCATGTTAAAGAGACTTCGCTGTTTAAAAAAGTGAAACCCCTCGTGGGCTAAAAATCCAAAGTGTACGCGCAAAGTGTCGTCCTGAACTTCATATTCATCAGGGAGACCCTTCTCAATTCTATAAATGATAAAAGTTTCGATTTTGCGGCCTTCGATCAAAAATTTCAGTTGCTGTTCATCGCGCGGTTCGAGTTTATTGTACTCATTGCGAAAGGTGTATGACCCGTTCGCGATCTCAAACTCATGCTCGAGATGAAAAAACTCCACCTTGGAATTGAGGTAAAGAGCCGCACATAAAGGGGCGTCTTTGCCTGTGAGCAAAATCGGAAAGTCATAAAACCGAAAACCCAAAACATCGATTTGTTTTTTCTTAGACTCATCAAGTTTCGAAATTAAGCCTTTAAAAAGCGGCTCGCTTTTTAGGCCCGCGCACTGATCCGCCTGAGCTGTCCACGAGCTTAACAAGAGGACCAAAATTGGCAAAAAAGACCGCATCAACTGCCTCAGTTTCGATATAGGTTTGCGGGGTTGTTACAATGCAAAATGGACACTCGGCTAACGCAGAGTGAACTCAATTATTTTGACGCCCACATCTAGGAAGCGTAGGTAACCAGAAATGAGTCGTCCGAGGAGAACAATATGCAAGATCCATTGGCCCACCCGTTTTTTCAAGAAGTCAAAATCGAAGCTTTAACAGTCGCAAATTTCGATGAGAAACTGAGTGGTCATCAAGACGAAATCGTAGGAGTGTTTTTTTGGGGTCACCAATGTCCCAACTGCGAAGTTGCAAAAAACCAACTGCATTTAGAACACGAAAGGCTCAAGGCTCTTGGCTTTAAGTGGTTTCATGTAAACGTCTACGAAAACTTTGAGCTAGGAACACGCTTCGGGCTTCACGGAATCCCCGCCTTCTTCTTTTTTCATAACGGAAAACGGCTCGGAAAAATTTCACCCTTCCCAGGCACTGATGCATTCTTTGAAGCGCTTGAAAAGCTAAAGCTTAATACCAAATAGCCTTTGCACTTTCGACGTCGAAAGTATTTCCATGGTAGCGGTCGCCGCTGGCGCTAGTTTTGCTATTCAATACTGGGATGCTCTTACAAATTTTCTCCCGAAGCCTTATCTTGCTTTTAAGCTCTGCCGTAGGCCCGGTTTGGGGCGAGCCGGTTGATTTCTTTTCACCTAAGATTACGAGGGCAGACCTCCTAAAAACTATGGCTCAAAGCCCCCAGACAGCCCAACACGAAGTTTTAATCGGCCAAGGTGGCGAAGGTCAGGTCTACGCCGTCGCTCTTCGTACGTCGTCCCAAATTGAGACGTTTGCGCTTAAAAAGTTTTTCCCGGACACCGACATGGAAGACAATATTACGGCTCTTAAATTAATGCATAAACTTGAAAGCGAAGAGCTCTTAAGTGGTTTTAAAATTATTAAGTTCGAAGAACTTGGCGAACGCAAGCTTCGAGTTCCGTTGATCGAAGGTCAAAGATTAGCAGACCTATTACCACAGCATTCTAAGCTTCCAGAATTTCAGGTACTCTGGGAGCGATACCGCAAGGCACTTCGAAACGTCGAAGCCAATCTTAAAAAACTGGGTTACTACTCATGGCATTCAGGTGATGAGCCGGATGCATGTGTCTCCCTCCTTAATCCGCCAGGCACAATTCATTCTGAAAGTCTCATTATCTATTCAGACGATGAGTTAGAAAATGGTTTGTTTTCAATCGAACCGGTCAATGTCATGGTTGAATTTGGCACTGGTGACTTCTACGTTATCGATCCTCTTTAGTTAATTTCGTCGACATGTGTTTCCTGCTTACGAATCTCTACCTTTTCCGCTAGCCTAACTAAGATGAATCTTCTGAGCGGCACGGAATATCAAATTTATACCGACGGTGGTTGTTTGCCCAATAGACGCGGGGCTTGGGCTTTTATTATTCTAAAAGATGATCTTGTAGTGCGTGAGCTATCAGACACCGATTCCCATACAACGTGCGTCCGAATGGAACTCAAGGCTGCAGT
>CAZDFM010000058.1:0-9366 GCA_964504465.1 uncultured Pseudobdellovibrionaceae bacterium
AACTTGTTCAAAATATTCATCGCGAAAAATCCTAACTTAAAACGTCCAAAAATTAATTAACCGCGGAATCTTAAAATTGTTTCTAATTGCTCTACTGTAAAAACTCTTGGAAGAGTGGGCTCTAAGAGTTGCAAACGACCACTAAAGCTTAAGTAGTTTGCAAAAATACCTGCTGCCGCAAGTTCAGCTGAACCACCGGTAATAAAACTTTCGTCTGCCGCTTGTCCCGCAGTGAAGTAACCCATCGAACTTCCACTTGTGATCGGCTGCTGTACAGGATCAAAACCCATCATATACGCACTACCCGCTGAGCCTCGATCAGAAACCCAAGGTGCCACGCTAGAATCTGAAACAGCCGAACTTACAGAACCATCGGAAGTCACAACTAAAAAGACTTTCTTTCCTAAGACTTTAGCGGACTCTAAGATTTTGCCTGCAACAGTGCCTGCTTCTTGATCTCTCTGATCTCCTGAAGTACGTGTGTTGTTGTGATAGTCGTAACCACCCATTTCTAAATTCACAGTGCCGGCTTTACCCATGAGAGCATTGTAAACCATAGAAGAAAAAACCATGTCTTGAGAATTTGCCGGAGTCGCGGCCGTGATATTCCAAACTGCAGCAAAGGCTGCGTTTGATAAAGGGTTAATTCCTGAATCTGAACTTGCAACCACTGTATGATTACTTTCAGATGCACACTCGACCAAAATCCCCATCTCGTTACCACCGCTTGCACTTGCAAGGCGTCGCGCTTGAGAAGAATTTAGGTTTCGGATCATCTTAAACAGTCGTCCTTTTTGAGTGGCGTTGAGTCGGTCCAGACTCCCTGCGACTCCGAGTGCAGAAGTTAAATCGTTGAAGCTTCCTACCGCAAGAGGTGTTGGAGGCTTAACAAAAGCAAAGTCGTTCTTAGTACCGGTCGAAGTGTTTTTACGTCCTAAATTAGGAAGGACTCCACCCGCGTAGCCAGCCTTAGCGGCAAGACCCGTAATATCAAATTTGTTCACGCCCGAATCATCTCGAGACTGAATCGGAACTCCAACAAATGAAGTCGTCAGAAGTGCCGTCGGCGCAGCAGCTTTTAACCCCACCAAAAATTTACTCACACCGTTACCGGCAAAACTTGCGCCCATGGATTTTTCGATGGTGAGGTTGCTGGCGGTTCCGAGGCCCATTTTATTATAGCTCGGAAGTAACTGCATGCCTTTATCCATAGGCACCCAATTGGCGGCCAAAGCGGCACCACCATCAAGATTAAGTGTGATGATCGGCACAAGGCCTGAAGTGTTTCCGGTTGGACAATCAGAACCAGCGGCATGAGCAAAGTTTTGCCGTGCGAAGAGTTCAAATACTGACGGCAAAGTCATCGCCGCGGCAAAGCTGATTAAGCCCGCACCTAAAAACTCTCGACGAGTCTTGAGCTTTTTGTCGTGAAGATGCGGAAAAATCTCACGGCCATTCTTATCAAACATTAATTTTGCAGGTTTAAATTTGCTCATACGTCCTCACATTTCCAAAGCCGAAAGACTGCTTAACATTCCGGTACACACCATCAGCATACCGGCTCTGGTTCCTGCGGCTCCCCCACTTGAGAAAGCCTCATGAAAATTAGAATCAATAATTTCAAACTCTTCATCGCTTTCGTTTCTTAACCAGCAGCTACGAGCAATCCGTCTTGTGACCTCTCTTAACTCTTGGTTTGTGATCTGAACCGGTTCAGCACTAAAGTTGATACTATTAAAAATACGGCGCTGACCTGCAGCTTGAGCGCTTTCAACAGCAATCAGTTTATTGCAGACTTCACCTGCAACTGCCGTTGCGGCCATCAGCATGGGGGCGGTTACCTGAGTAGCGTACCCGTATTCCGATAACGACCCTTTGCGTTTTGCAAACTCAGCATCGATCACTGTGTCCGAAGTCTTGATTCCCGTGCACGAAATCATACTGTCAAGTGCCTGCCGAGCATAGGTCATCGAAACGGTTTTAGTTTTAAACTTAGGAACAAAGTCCTTAGGTAAACCTTCAGACAGTGACAAGGATGACGAAGACTGACTTCCTCCATCAGAAGCTTGAAACTGGCCGCAACCTTGCCCGAGCACCATAATCGCTGCGGCAGTTAAACCGACAATTTTTAAGATTTTTATTCTCAAAGCATTCGTATTTGAGAGTTTCATTATTTTCCTCCCAAGCATTCAGGTGAAATCGCGACCCGTTCGAATAAGTCCCTCAACTTGAAACCGTTGGTGGCAAACTCATTCGCTACCCGTGTAAGCATGGGTTGATCAAAACTTGCGGGCTCTCGTTTGCAAACAGATCTAAATGCTCGTTGAGCCATACAACGTGGAAAAGCTTTTGAATCTGAGATCATCTTTCCGTAATCATTAAGACCGGTGCCCGTGAGTGTAGAGCCCCAACCAAAGTAATCCGCATTTGCTCCACGGATGGCATTGTTTACGAAGGCGGTTGCCACGACACGGTTCCCACCTTTAAATACGTCCGAGTTTTGGTTGTACTTTGCCGCAATCCCGATCGGGTCTTGCTTCATGGTTCCTTCGTCGTCGTCATTATCTCCAGGAGAAATGATACTCGCATTTTTTGCAAAGCCCGAGCTAAAAGTCCACTTCGCAAAAGCGGGTCTTAATCCGTCCATACTTGAGTGACAAGAGCGGCAACTCACTTTAAATTTAGAATGGTCACCACCAGGAAAACGGTCGATGTCCATCCCTACCATATTGTCAGGACCTGTTGCATCCGACCACTTTTCGATGGGCACACATAAGAATTCTCGAAACGAAAATTCGACTAAACGTCTGTTCGTTCCTGCGACCGCATGGGCTTCCATAAAAGCACGCGAAGTCAAAACTCCGGCAGTTTCAGGGCTGTCCACCACGCCACCTTTGCCGTTGTAAACTTTTTGACCGTTGCCGGTCGTTGAATCGTAGCGCTTAAGCACATTGGCTAAATCGTAACCTTGACTGTCGAGCTGCTCGTAATGGCGATTTGATTTAAGAAGGTCATTTACAAGGTTGCTCGCAACGGCGGTTTTGAGAGGATCGCCCGCATAATAAAAGTTTCCAGTTAAGAGTTCTTTGGCGCTTCGATCATCTCGCGCGGTCCCGATAAAGCCTGCGACGAAATCATTAAGTCCGGCATTTACAGTTTCGTCTCGAGTCGACATACGCGAGGCAAAGTCACGTACCGTAATATTATAGAAACCGTTTTCGGCGGTCGCAAGATTTGCGGCACCCCTAAGTTGACCAAGTTCGATTTGTTTTGCCATGGCCGTAATAACTGGGTTATCGATCGGAGTTTTTACTCCAACTAAACGTTTATATAATAAAGCTGCCTGTTCTTGGTAAGGTGTGATGATTTCGTTCGGTAACGGAGTAATAGCTTGGTAAACCGGTTTAGGTAAAAGCTCTCCCATGATTTCAGAATCGGCTAAGGCGCGGCAGTAAACCGCAAGCATATGAATCTCGCCCTTCCAGCTGAATTTTTCTGGAGCAGTCGCCATTGGATTCATAAAGGCTCGTTGGCCGATGGTCAAAAGCGAGTTGTCGTCCCAGTTAAAAGTACCGCCCACCGCTGAAGTCACGCGGGGAACATTTCGGCCAACCGAATCGCTCACAAACATTTTTGAGAAGCCATCTCTACTTCGTACTAAATAAATATGTTGAAGAGCACCGACCTCGACCACTCCCACTGTTGTGCTGGAACTCACTTCGGCTCCGGCAGTTGTGCGGTAAATGCCTCGATAGATGTCACTGTCTTCGTAAAACTGACTTAATATAACACCGTTATTTGCGGTTGCCGCAGAACCAAGTCCTACGATCGTCAACGGAAATGGATCGCCAGGAATAGTTTCTGGGAGTTTTGCCGATCGATTGGGTTGAATCCAGGCTTCGATTGTCACTTCATTTGAAGATTTACATTGGCTCACGATTTTCGAAGCTGCAGTTTTTGAGCGAACATAAGTATCTTGTTTGATATTGATAAATCCCGCACCGCGAACCACACCTGCGGGATTCACCACTTCAAGGTCTAAAGCCGGTTGTACTCCCGAAGTATCTAGAACGTCGCCGGTTGTTTCGTTGAATAAATAAAGAGCACGAATCCCTTCTGGAATCGTACCACTTCCGTCTGGCTCTATAGCTCCGGCTTGAGAATAGAAGTTCAAAAGAACTCCTGCCATTGCCATTTTTAAAATTAATTTATTTCTCATCATAACATCCCTGCTTTTAAGAAACCTATTTCAATTCGTAGGAATAAATTGCGCCCGAGTTTGAAAGCCTGTTATCGCTACCATCGTCAAATGGAGAGCCCACAACAACTTCGCCATTATAAACTGATACTGAAGATCCAAAAAAATCGCCGTTTGCTCGGTCGCGGGCCATGATCTTAAAACGTTGATCCCAATTTGCAGCGTTTCGACGGTAATGGTAGGCGGCGCCCTTACGAGAAATTGTGGCGCTCTCGCGGCGAGAACCTACGACAATGTCATCATTATAAATACTCACTGATTTGCCGAACTCGTCGTCTGACTCGCCATCAGATGACTGAAGTTTTTTACTATAAGCCCAAGTACCATTATTATGAGCATAAACATAAGCCGCACCGGTGTTACCTTTTCGGCCAGATGCGCGAGGTGCGCCGGCTACAATGTAGTTCCCGTGCAGACCTACGCTTGAAGCAAACTCAGCGTTATCATTGCTGCCCGGACCGGCATCAAGTGCAGCCACTCTTGTGAAGCTTCCAGCAGAACCTTCATAAACATAGAGTTTTCCGGCCCCAAGATAGCCCGCTCTGTTGGTTGGAGCACCGACGACAAGTCGAGTTCCTTGAAGAGCAACGGCTGCTCCGAACTCTTCAAAGACAGCCCCGTTACCAGAAACTTTTTGTGCAAAAGTCCAAGATCCCCCAGAATTAGTATAGATAAATACCGAACCCGCGCCGGCCTGATCGACCGAACCATCACTCTTAAAAGTAGTATCAGTCATTGCACCGATCGCCATCGTGCTTCCATCAATTGCGACAGAAGAACCAAACATCTCAGGGAAATTTGAATTCGGCGAAGTAGGTGCAAGAGTTTGAGTTCTTACCCAAGTTCCCGACTGTAAACTATAGACATGGACTTGACCGACCTCGTTGTTTGCAACCGGGTCGCCGATGGCCAAAGTTGATCCATTGAGATCAAGCACTTCAATTTGATGGCCAGCACTGCCGGCAACAGTGATCTTTTGCATGATCGTCCAAGCGCCACCTGATTTTTGATAAATATGAACCGCACCCGCGTCAGTTCCGGCGGCGTCGTCGTTGGGAGCTGCCACCGCTAAATAATTGCCTGCATATTTAACTTTAGTACCAAAGCTGTCGGTTGCAGCCCTTGTGCTGCCGTAAACCTTTGCTTCGCTTAAACATGAATTCACAATTGTAAGTGGAAAGCTTCTCGAGTCAGATCTTAGAATTGCAGCTTGTGGATTGGTCGGAACGGAGTCTTCTAAATAATAAGTGACGGTAGTTGTACCGCTTAGGCATTCTCTGTTGTCGCCGGGACGAATTTGAAAACGCGTGCTTCCGTTGTCTAAAACACGGTTGTTACATTCTAAATCAAGGTCACGGTTAGTCGAGGTACATCTTAAAATTAAAGTCTGTCCTGACTCGCCTGCGCCCGCATTTCCTTCTACTAAAACGTTTGTCACGTTAACTGTTCCGGATAAAGTGCCCATTCCCGCATATAAAGTTAAATTGGCTGAGGGGCCGTTTGTGATTACGGGTTTCACTAAGTTTTTTGGTAAGTTTGCAGGATTCACCGGCGGCGGTGGTGGTGGCGGTGTTACAGGAGGAGTAGTCGGATCTCCGTCGTCGTCATTGCCCGTGTTGGTGTTATCGCCAGTAGTCGAACTCGAAGTTTTGCTTCCAGGCGTAGACATAGGCCCACCGCAATTTTGAAAGCAGAGCATCACGAGCAAAGTCGTCAGCGAAAAAAATAGTTTCCTTTTGAGACGCCAATAACGAACCGACACGATAACCCACCCCAACTAAAAAAGTATTCCCCAATTAGGGTCATTATTAGCAGAATGCGTACCGCCCAGGATCGAACAGGTTGGACACAGTTGAACAGTAAATGAACACTGTATACTCCGTAGTGAGTACACAAAAAATTCGTCTCAATATGAGAGAACGCAAAATTATTTTTGAAAATGCAAAAAACAAATTTAGTCGAACAGTTCCTCGAGCAAAGATTTCTTACGCTTGTAGGGTTTCTGATAATATCCGGTACCTTGAACCGCAGACTGTTGCGGAGCGCTAAACTCTTGCGAACTTCGACGTTCCGACTCACGAGACTTTTCAAGAATCTTATCAAGCTCTCCTCGATCCAACCAAATCCCACGACAATCCGGACAATAATCAATCTCAATCCCCTGCCGCTCCGAAATCGCCAGACTCGTCTCTTTACAATTTGGACATTTCATATTTACTCTCCTGTTCGGTGAATCTTTCTTCAGTGTCTTCTTTAATTTCCTAACCGCTGCGGCACTGAAAAGCAAACTCAATGAGATATTGGCCTTATCGAAGTTGAACTCGCTCCAAATGTTTTCACAGCGCTACGTTGGTTGCAGTGAAAGCAAAGGAGACGTAAGTTTTCAAGTGAGTTATTGCCGCCCAAGGCCTTAGGATGAATGTGGTCAATGTTTAAGTTATAAGACCCAAAGCAACGCGTGCACTTCCCTTCATCTCTTTTCCAAATCTGAAACCTCAACGCTTTAGAAATATAACGGTCCTGACCAGATCGTTTCAAACTTTCTGCACCTCTCGCAAAGAACCTCATCTTGGCGACCTGATGAAGGCAAAATTTCCGTCAAGCAAATTGTTTATTCTTTTTAAATTACCTGTCGAATTACTTGCCGATTTCCCCGCCACGAGGGCCTCGCCTAGTTGCTCAAAGTTTTACCTTCGACGTCGAAAGTGATGGGACGAAACTTGTAGGCGTCGTTGGAGGGAAGGCCATTTCATAGTGTGACTTGAAATGCTTGGCGTTGTGAACAGTCCGGACGAATGGTGCTGAGATGACATTCGATCGCGTCCACCCAATGATAAAGCATTCCCCTTACAGTTTGCAGTTTTCAACACCAGGTTTTCAATTAGCTAACAATTCCTCAGTCAGGAATCAGTTTATATATACATTATGGAAGGTCCGTCGCTGGTTATCGCTTGTGAAGAATTTAAACCTTATCTTAAGAAGAAGATAAAGGAGGCCAGCGGCAGTGCGAATTTAGAATTTGATGCAATAACTGGAGCTGAGCTTAAGAAGGCTGAGAGTTGGGGTAAACATCTTCTTCTGACCTTTTCGAAGTTTACCTTGAGAATTCACTTTTTGATGTTTGGGAGCTACCGGATAAATAATCCGCGCGAAAATCGCATTCCGAAGTTGCAGCTGGATTATGGGGACGACCAAATTTACTTTTACAGTTGTGCTATTAAAGAACTTCCAAAACATTGGCGTAAAGAATACGACTGGAGCTTAGACCTCATGTCGAGTGAATGGTCGCCAGCACAAGCACTTAAAAAGATAAAAGCTAAACCCACAAAACAGGTGGCTGACCTTTTGATGGATCAGAATATCTTTTCGGGACTCGGCAACATCATGAAAAACGAAACGCTTTTCATGTTGAGAATGCATCCTGAAACAAAAATTGAAGATCTCTCGCCCGCTCGCCAAAAAGCCTTAGTCAAAGCAAGCGAAGACTATGCCTGGATGTTTTATGAATGGAAAAAGAAAAACGTCCTTAAAAGAAATTGGCAGATTATGCGCAAGAAAAAATGCCCCATTTGTGGGGGCAAAGTCACCAAGAAGGCAACCGGACAGCTTAAGCGATTCAGCCACTACTGTCCTCGGTGCCAGAAAAAAGGTCTTTAATAAAAACTTTTGCGGGGCTAAAAATCTTGAGCCCAAACCATCGACTCGAATCCTGAACTGGTTACTTTTCTTTTCTTACACCCTTAAATTTTGACCCATCAGCTTTTTGGTCAATGAACTCTCCAGTTTCAGCATCGCGTTTTACATATTTATTATTAGCAGGATTCAACACTTGTGACCTACTACGAACTGCGCCGTTTCGATGTCCATCACCTGCGGGTTTATTTGTTGCCATTTTGATCTCCCTCCATAGTTAGTTAAGAATCAAATGCTCAACAAATTTACTATCCCTCCGCCAGCACACCAAAGAAGAAACGAAGTTTTTCCACAATCACACATATATCACGTCATTTCATTTCCGCCAAATCCACTTCTGGCACCCGCACTTTCTCGTTCACTCACTCTCACACTTTGCACGTATCGACATAAGATCTAATACAAATTCAAAAGATTTTAGGAAGGCCCGGACCTAAGATAAACTGGAAATTAACCCTCGGAGTTTGTGATGCTAAAACTTTTTGTTTCCTTCGCTATTCTACCTGTTTTTATTTATCTTGCGGCCTGCGATAGGCAGCCGAATCCGCCGACCACAGATGACCAAAGTTCCAGTCAGAATTCTGATCAAAACTCTCCGCAAACTAACCGTGGCAATGCATTGGACAATGGGACCTCGGACGCCGACGCGCTCCAAGGCTCAAATAAAATGACCACGACCGATGGAGGAACTGGAGGCAGAAATGGAGCCGATGAAAGTGGCGGAGTCGGAGGCCGAGATCTTGCGGACGAAAGCCTTGTCCGTTCAGGTGTTCACTCTACCACCTTTGAAGGAAATCAGCGCCGCGCTCAGCAAGCCAAGTCACTTGGCATTAACGAAGGTGAGCTTGAACGTGTGAGAACGGCATTGCGCATTCGGGGCTATACTGTTGAAGAAAACCTAAATGCCACTCCTGAACAGGCACAGAACTCGATTCGCGATGCGATCATGAAGTTTCAAAAAGACCGAAATCTTCCTGCTACCGGGAAATTAGACAGCACGACCGCGTCAGCCCTCAACTTTCAAGGTGATACTGAACGTTCACCGGCAAGCGTGGAGAATTAAAAGTTACTGAGTTCGATTCCAACCGCAGCAATGCGGTCGACTTTTTTATAGGCTGATTTCACAAGCTCATCTCCAAAGATATCGACATCAATCTCGTGATAGCGAGCTGTAAATGATGAGTGTTCTCTTAAGATGCGGCTCAAAGCGTTCGCCACGATATCTTGACCATTGACGATACATGCTCCTGTATAGAGTAAAAGTTTTGCTGCTTGTTTATGACGGAGACAATAACCAATAAATCCCTTTAGGATTTTGCTTGAAAGCTCGCTCCCAAAGTCCTCTCCGCCATCACGGTATTGCCTCTCTTCAGTGTCCATAATGAACGGAGGATTTGCGACAAAGAGGTCAACGC
>CAZDFM010000059.1:0-1865 GCA_964504465.1 uncultured Pseudobdellovibrionaceae bacterium
CATTGAGGGTTGAGCATTAGTTGGAAACCACGCAGAGTGTTTTCCATAGTCAAAACTCGTTGAGCTTCCGATATAACGCTTTATCGTAGTAGGTGAAGCCTGTGCCCAGGTTTCACGAGGTAATAAGGAGGCTAAAAAAGGAATCGGAAGCAACGCTCCTGCGCTTTGTAAAAACATGCGGCGTGTCTGTTTGTTGTATTTCATATTCTCTCCTAGTTTCCTACTAAACGGTGTCTAAATTCTTCGTCTTGTGCAATAGATTTCATAAAGTCTTTAAGTGAATGCGACTGAGACAGATGGTCATACAGGTTGTTTAACCGGCAACCCTCTTTGCTACGATCATCAACTCGGCCTTCAGCGAAGGCTAAGGCTTTAGTTGAAACGCATTGACGCGTGTTTCGATGTGTGGCGATGAGCTCTGAAAGTTCATGAGGATTTTGAGCACTGAGGCCTGCACCTAAACTGATTCCTAAATCAACGCTTGAATTGATTGTTAAATTCCGCCCCGAGAACATTCCATTGGTGTCAAAAGTCGGCTCCTGAGATGAATAACGTCCGAAAGAGTTGAAGTTACTAAGCCCGTGACCCAACGAATTGATATGTTGGTGACAGTTCATACAGGCTTGAGGGCTTGTCGCATTATCATAACGCTGCCGTGTCGTTAAATTGATGTTCGGCGCTGGTGGCTCGAGCGCGTCCTCGAGTTCTGCTGGGGGATTTTCGAGCGGCAGACAAAGAATTTCTTTGCGGATTCGAATACCACGCTTGATCGGGTTAGCGAGTTCAGAACCGCCAAGCAACAAGGCACTTCGAGTAAGAAGTCCTGAACGTGTGCCGGCAGGAAATCTTATGGCATTTGCAGGTGTAACTGTCGCCGGAGCGGCAGCACTAACTCCGTAAATGTTCATGAGCCGTGAATCACGAGCAAATGAGACATCAGTTAAGAACAGATCATTAAGACTCATATTATTGCGGTAAACATAAGAGCCCAACTCTTGAACTTCGCTAATCATGGCCGTTCGAAGTGAAGAGTCTAAAGTTAGACCGTTAGCTAAATAATTAAGAGAAGGATTATTTGATTGAAATTGCGGGATGTTATTGAGCTTCAACCATTCGGTCATAAATTCGCGAATAGAGTCCTGAGCTTTTGCGTGGTCTGACACATAAGTAAGTGCCGTCGCAAATGGAGCCGAATCACTTAAGTTAGCAGCCGCAGCTTGTTGAAACAGAGTTTCGTCAGGCATTGAGTTCCAGAACATATAGCTCAATCGTTGTGCCACTGCGTGTGAACTCAAACGGTGAAGCGTTCCTGAAACGAGTGCTCCATCGTTTTCGATCAAGTACAAAAATTGCGGTGCTAATAAGAACTTGAAGACGACAGCATTAATACCGGCCGCATTTCCACCCGCTGTCGTATATGCCGCCATATAAGCTGAAGTCTCGTTAGCTTCAGACGTTGAAAGTAATGGGCGGCGCAATACTCTTCGTCCAAAATTCGCGATAAAACGAGTCGCGCAAGCCGACGAAAGAGCTGCAGTATTAACCGAAGTACAGGTACCTCGGTCGAGGTTAATAAATGCAGATACAAAAGTAGAGAGGTTCGTTGAGTTCGTAAGGCTAGTTGCCAATGCATCACTTACGTCAAAATAAGCTTTCATATGCTGGCGCACGACGCTTCCATCGAATCGAGAGAAGGTCTGATCGTCATCAGTAGGCAACGTCACTCCGTTCATCGCATTATTCACAAGAGTTGTCGAAGCAGAAGCCGAAAATGCTCTTGTAAGAAGGTCATTTAGGGTGTTCACGTATTGACGGCGCGAGAGTCGTTTAATTCCACGAACGACGGACTTTTGCTCTAGAGTTTT
>CAZDFM010000059.1:1875-9276 GCA_964504465.1 uncultured Pseudobdellovibrionaceae bacterium
TACACGCAAAGGCAGGTTGAGTTGGTGCTACATAGAGTGCCGAAGCAATCGCCTCACGCTGCGCCGCTGTTAAAAAGTTGAGTGAGGTCATCTGAGGAACCGTCGCAATGGCTGAAGAAATTTGCGTCGCAGTTCTGTTTAACTTTACAGAACTCGCAAGTGCCCCGTGGCAGGCAGCACAATTTTGCGCATAAAGAGCAGGACCATTTAATACTGGCTCGGGAGTAGTTCGAACAAAGTTTCTTGTTACGGTGCCCACGTTTCCGGCGGCATCGGTTTGACTGATTTGTATTGCTTTTGCGCCGTCGCCAGCTGAGAAAACTACATCAAATGAAAAGCTCATGTTGGAGCAGTTTCTTGTCATACTTGCGCTCATTCCGCTTCCAGACGCAATGACTGGGAATGTGCCTTCACAAGTTCCAGCGACCGTAAGGCCTGTGACTCCAGAAGTATCCGCAGCGGGAGAGGCGATCGTTAAGACAGGAGCAACTGAATCGCGTACCAAGTTTCTAGAGACAGTTCCGATGTTGCCGGCACTGTCCGTTTGGCTCACTGTAATTGCTTTTGTACCTTCGCCATTCGAAAAGCTCACAAGACTTGAGTAAGCACCGTTGCCACAAGTCACTGAGGTGCTCGCGGCAACGCCCGCACCCGAGATCTGAACCGGGAGTCCGTTTTCGCAAGCGCCGCTTAGCTGAGCGTTCAATCTTGAAACTGCACCCGCCGCAGGAGAAGCGATAGTTACTGCAGGAGCCGTCGTGTCGCGCACAAAACTTCGACTTGCAGACCCAGTTAAATTCTGAGCATTGGTTTGTGAGGCGATTAAGTTCTTCACTCCGTCACCCGTAGTGAAGGAAACTGCGGCAGAGAATGCACCGTTCGCGCAAGTCGTTGTCGCAGGCGACAACCAACCTGCACCCGAAAAATTAACGGTAAGACCACTTTGGCAAGTACCAGTTACTGTTAATGTGGTGCGGAAGATCGCATTTGAAGCTGGTGCAGTGATCGCGATAGCAGGCGCAAGGTCTGCTTGACGATTGTAGTTCCGACTAACACTCGCGGAATTTCCCGCTGCATCCGCTTGGCTCACTTGGACTGCTTTTGTACCAGCGCCCGAGGTGAAAACTACAGGAGCACTGTAAGCACCATTCGTACATTGGCTAACAGCCATCGCCGCGATTCCAGAACCTGAAATTGAAACTGAGCTGCCATTTTCGCAAGTTCCAGTAATTGTAGCTTGTGAAGTTACAGACGCATTCGCTGCCGGAGAAGAGATTGTGACAGATGGGGCAACTGTATCTTTTAAAATCGAAATAGGAGCTTCAACACGGTTTCCAGCTAAGTCGGTTTGTGACAATAAAATAGAAACGGTTCCGTCGGCTGACGCTAAAGGAAGAGTTGTTGCGAAAGATGAGTTCGTGCAAGCGATTCTATAGGTAACACCATTTTCAAGGATGTTTACTTCGATACCCGACTCACATGATCCCTGCACCACTACATTCGCCCGAACACTTTGATTTGCGACAGGAGTAATTAAAGCGATAACTGGTGCAGTGCTATCTTTAATAAAGGTGCGATTCGCAACACTTACTTTCCCGTCACTACCAAACTGCGTAACCGAAATACTTTTTGGACCATCGCCAGCAGATAGAACTAGAGAAGCTGAGAATTTACCTTCTTCACAATCCGCGTTAGCTGCAGTCTGTAAGTCACCAACAATTGCAATTGCCAGTCCGTCTGTGCAGGTCCCGCTTAGTAAAACAGTACTCTGTGCATTCAATTGATCTGCAGGGGAAGAAATAGAGACGGCAGGTTCTAGACCTAATATTACTGAAGGCGGAGCTTCTGAAGATGAAAAGCTTTTTGAAGTAAAACTGCCACCGCTACAACCACTTAGAAGTGTTGCCGTTAATCCAACAAATAAAATCAGCCCCAAATTTTTCATAAACTATTCCCCCTACATAATTCTATAACTGCTTGGGTGGCTCTTCTTACTTAGAAATTTGGACCGGTTATTTGTCTCAACCTGAGATACAAAACTCTCGCTTTGAAATCTCAACAACACTCTGCTGCTATCGGCTTTTTCTTGAGCGACTCTTAACGAAAAAAATTGTCTCAAAAAAGCTCACTTTGTTTTGTAAGTGATGTGCTTATTTTTACGGCGCTTACAATGACCGGTGGTATGCAAAAAAGAAACTGTCATGAACTGGAGGTTACGAAAACATTTTCAGTGGGCTGATTAAAAATGCATCAATGTCTCCAAGCCAGCAGGAGCTTTTTTCTCGCGTTAAGTGAAATGGATTTCTTCATTACTGAACAGTCTTCAGCACTTAAACTCGGTTAACGTGTAATAACGCAGCCATTCATTTTCTCGTTTTGAGATTTTTTAGACTATTCACAAATCGCAACATTTATCCAATGCGGTTGACCTTCACCGGTGGGCTTCTAATACTCCGCCTGCTCTTTAAAACGTTAATTCAATAGGAGGATAAAATATGAGGCTTATGCTGATTGCAGGCATATTGTTTACGTCATCCCTTGCGTCCGCGGCGATGCCGGATCTCACCACCTTAACTTGTGACCGTGCTAAATACTTAGTCAGAGTTAATGGCGCGATTAACATGACATCCGGATCAAACGAATATGTCCGTTATGTGAAAGATGCGTCTTGGTGCTATTCGGATGAAAACTGGATGGAAGCTGCATTTGTTGAAACGCTTGATTCGGACGACTGTTTCATCGGTTGGGTTTGTATGAAAAATCCGCATGAATCTTTATCGTCTTCTAGCGACGACAATAACAATGAAAGCTCTATCCCTAGTGACCCAGGACCAACTGATCCGGGACCGACAGATCCAGGGCCAACCGACCCAGGACCGACAGACCCTGATGATGGAGACGACGGAGAGGATCCAGGCCCCGTTGATCCGGGACCAACCGATCCAGGCCCTACTGATCCAGGACCTACCGATCCTGACGACCCGGGACCGACTGATCCAGATGACCCGGGACCTACGGACCCAGGGCCAACGGATCCAGATGATCCTGGTCCGACAGACCCCGACGACCCTGGCCCCACAGATCCAGATGATCCGGGACCCGTCGATCCTGACGACGTTTAATTTTAAGAGGGTGACTTAGGTCACCCTTTTTTTTCCTGTCAGTAAGTAAAGCTCACACCTCGATTAAAAACGACGAAGTCCGAAAACGGCTAGTTTAGTTGGTCGTTTATGCTAAATTCCTCTTATGAAACGGGAAGACATTTATTTTCGCGCGATGATTTCTCGGGATCATCGATTTGATGGAAAGTTTTTTGTAGGGGTGAAAACTACAGGAATCTATTGTCGCCCCATTTGCCCTGCCAAACCGAAACGTCAAAATATTGAATTCTTTAATTCGAGCCTCGCCGCTGAAAAAGCTGGCTATCGGCCGTGCATGCGGTGTCGCCCAGAAAGTGCTCCCGAATCTCCAGCTTGGATTGGGACATCGGCCTTAGTGAGGCGTGCGGTAAAAGTCATTCACGCCCAAGGTATTCTAGAACTCAACGAAGATCAGTTTGCTGACCGCTTTGGAGTGACGGCTCGACACTTGCGCCGCCTTTTTGTTGAAGAGCTTGGTAAAACGCCAAAGCAACTTGCGTTTGAAACTCGGCTTAATCTAGCAAGAAAACTTATTTCGGAGACTTCGCTTCCGATTACCGAAATCGCGTTTGCTTCAGGTTTTAAATCTTTGCGACGTTTTAACGCTGCTTTCAAAGAACGATTTAAAAAAAATCCAAGAGACACTCGTCGGTTAAAATTAAATCCGCAAGCGCCCCTGACTCTTTCCCTGTCGTACCGCCCACCCTACGACTTTGCGGGCCTCATGCACTTTTATGAGTCACACCGAATCGGACAGCTTGAGTGGTTTGAATCAGGGAAAATGTTTCGTGTAATCAACTTTGGCGGTAAGGTTGGAGCGATTGCGATTTCAAACGATTCAGAAAATTCAAGGCTCATACTTGAGGTGAGTTTTGAAGATACTTCGAAACTTCAACAAATTGTGTCGCGTGTTCGCGCCATGTTCGATCTCGATGCGGACCCCTTGTTGATCGCGAACAGTCTCGAACTCAATCCACAAATAAAAAAAATATCTCAGAAACATGCGGGAATTCGCCTTCCTTCGGGATGGGAACCTTTCGAAGTCGCTATCGCGTCCATCTTAGGCCAGTTTGTTTCGGTCGAACGAGGACGAAATCTAGTCGCCGATCTTATCGAGCTTTGCGGTCGTGATTCAGACTTACAACGCCACGGTAAAACAGTTCGGCTTTTTCCCACTCCAGAAGAACTCCTAAGGTCTGATCTTACAAAGCTCAAAACAACCAATGCGCGCAAACAAACTTTGCTACTTTTTGCTCAAGCAGTGGTAACAAAAGAGCTCAGCCTTGACCCCACGCAGGATATTTCAAATTTTACGGAGAAGCTGTTAAAGATAAAGGGGATCGGCCCGTGGACTGCAGCCTATATGGCCATGAAAGTGTTAAGAGATACGGACGCTTTTCCTGCTACCGATTTGATTTTGGCGCGGGTTCTTGAAATTCACTCACAAACCCTAGTTGAAAAAATGAGTCCGTGGCGAGCTTATGCTGCAGCTCTGTTTTGGCGGGAGTATGCTGGGGTGCTAAAGAAAAAAACTGGACACAAAAAACAACTTAATCCTAAACCCTCCATACAATTACGAGGTGAGATATGAACTTGATTCAACATACATTTAACTCTCCACTTGGTCCCCTACTCATAGTCACTTCTGACAAAGGATTGCGCGAGCTGTCTGTAAACAAAAAATCGACCGCGAAAGCGACAGACGATCAATCGAAGGCCTACAAGATTTTAAAGCAGACCGAGCAGGAACTAACAGAGTATTTTGCAGGCCAAAGAAAACATTTCGAGGTACCGCTCGACACTGAGGGAACCCAGTTCCAAGAAAAGGTTTGGCTCCAACTGACTAAAATTCCTTACGGCAAAACCTGTTCCTACCTAGATGTTGCCCGCAACATCAAAAATGACAAAGCCGTTCGAGCCGTCGGAAGTGCGAATGGAAAAAATCCAATCTGTATCATCGTTCCATGTCATCGAGTCATCGCGGCTGACGGAAGCCTTGGCGGTTACAGTGGCGGACTCGATATAAAAAGAAAATTATTGGCGCTCGAACAACAGAATTAATTTATGGTAGGGCTGCATTTTTTGCATATAACTTAAGCAGCACCCTTTAGTTTTTAATTGGCTGACTTAAAATATTTAGATGTGAACTGTTTGCTATCTTTCACTTGCTCATTATTGTGACCCTCTATAGAAACCCGGTATGTTAGCTACGCAAAATGATCCCTCTAACTTCAGTGATCCAAATGAACTGCTTCTACACTGGCGTGCCGAACGCGCTTTTCGAGTAGGAAGAACGTTTTCTTATTTTGGTCTGGTGCTCGCACTACTTTGTGTCGTGTTTGACTTTATGTGGAGCCCATTAGCGGTCGTGATTGCGGATCTCGTGCTGTGTGTAGGCTGCGTTTTGTCGTTGGCCTTTACGGTCAATACCCCTACGAAAACTTATTTTTGTTGGTGGCCGCTTTATTTAGGTTATTGGGTCAGCATGTGGCCCAGTCTGTGGGCCACTGGCGGTATAAACAGTCCACTTGTCGCCATCTTTTTATGTCTTATGTTTTTATTTGGGGTCATTGTCCAGGTACGCATTCGCCCTGTTTTTGTGGCGATATTTGTTATGGCTCACCTACCAGCCTTCTATTTACTGACTGTTTTTACTGGATTTTCTTCTGAGCCGCTTCCGCCTATAGCTCTTACTGGAACCATGCATGCGCTTGGAACATTTGCTCTCATCGTATTAATCTATACTTTAATGAAAACTGAGCGGCAACTTTCTGCAGAGTTCTCTACCCGTTATCAAGAACTCAACAGCACGAAAGAAGAGCTTCGGCGCGAAGAAGCCGCGAATCTAGCTAAAACAACTTTCTTGGCAAATGTAAGTCATGAACTTCGCACTCCCCTTGCTGCAATACTAGGATATACCGAGCTGCTTTCGAAGGCTGAATCCTCTCAAGCTGATAAAGTTGTTTACACTGAAACGATCCGGCGAAATGGCCAGCAACTCTCAAGGCTTGTTGACGATCTTTTAGACCTATCAAAAGTCGAAGCCGGCACGGTTGAGATTGAATCTGTTCCAATCAAGATCAGTGAACTCTTAACTGACATTTATTCGCTGAGCGAAACCAATGCTAAGAAAAAGAATCTCAAATTGAGTTTCAGTTTTTTAAACGCTATCCCAGAAACGCTCTCGGCTGATCCGACAAGACTTCGCCAAATTTTACTTAACCTTGTGAACAATGCTATTAAGTTTACGGAGCGCGGTGAAGTCAGCGTGAAAGTCAGCTTCCTGCCCGAAGGCGTGCTGACCTTTGCAGTAAAAGACACTGGCCGGGGCATTTTATATCACGAACAAGATCGTTTATTTAAACCCTTCTCACAAGGCGACCCATCGCTTGCCCGTAGATATGGCGGCACCGGATTAGGCTTAAGTTTGTCACGAAAACTAGCGCAAATGATGGGTGGACACTTAATTTTGAAAGAAAGCTTAGCGGGAGCCGGGAGTACCTTTGAATTTCAATTGCCGTTTGTGCCACCAGAACCTGATTCTCCAGTAATTTGGTTAAATGAATTTAAGCCCTCAAGGGCACCTGCTCCAAAGCTTAATTCGTTTTCCATAGATCGACTTAAAGGGAAAAAGTTTTTATTTGTCGACGATACGATTGATAACCAACAACTCATTCGTGTCTATCTAGGTTCTGTCGGAGCCGAAGTAGTCACTGCGTCGAATGGCTATGAAGGCGTCGACCGCGCACTCAATGATGATTTTGATTTGGTTTTGATGGACGTACAAATGCCTTTAATGGATGGCTATGAAGCGGTCTCTACTTTAAGAAGCAAAAACTATAAGAAACCTATTCTTGCACTCACCGCTCACGCGATGAAAGAGGACTGGGACCGCTGCATCGCGGTTGGTTGTAACGGCCACTTGAGCAAGCCGATATCGAGCCAGGAGTTGATTTTTGCGATTGAGGCAACGTTAAACGCTCACACGCAGCTCGAGAAGCTCTCGATGCAAGAAACTTCGAGAGTCGCGACCTACTATTAATGACCTAAATAAGAGGCTTGAATTTCGGGATTGTGGAGCAAATCTTTGCCAAGGCCTGACAAGCGAATCTTTCCAGTTTCGAGTACATAGGCACGATGACTTACTTTTAGTGCCATACGTGCGTTCTGTTCCACGAGTAGAATTGTCATCCCTTCAGAATTCAACTTTTTAATAATCTGAAAGATCTGTTGAACGATTCTGGGAGCAAGACCAAGAGAT
>CAZDFM010000060.1:0-9191 GCA_964504465.1 uncultured Pseudobdellovibrionaceae bacterium
ATCCTTTTGTCATGACTTATGCTTCGCGCGCGATCGATTACCTTGGAGGAGATACAGGTTTAGGTTCTCGTGACCTTAATCCCGCGAGAAGTCTTGTGACGTCACATATTCTTGAAAATCTCGAGGGCAGCAATCCTCACGAGCGCGCCAATGGCATTCGCTGGATTCTTTTATTTGTAGGTCTCATCGTCTGCTACTATTTGGTTTCGGCAAAACGGCGAAAAACTCTTGATCAGGGCTCAATAGGTTATTTTAGTTTTTTTCTCGCCTTTGCCGCCTTTGGCTTTTGGCTTTCTCTATCACCTTTACTTTTTGGTGAAGCAATTGGCCCAGCAGCTTGGGTAAACAAACTTGTGCCGCAAGTACGAGTTCCCAGCCGTGCGGGCATTTTTGTTCATTTCGGAATTCTTATGCTCGCCGGATACTTTATAAACCTTTGGCTCTTTAAGAGCGCCGCCAATACCAAGATGAAAAAATTTTTAAAATTTGCCCCTGTAATGCCAGTTCTCGCAGTTCTCAGCTTTCCCCCGCTTCTCAACTCGATGCCTTTATCTGAAGTTCGCCCGATTTATAGACCTTTAACTGGAGATGCTTCAAAAGATTGCGGTGTTGGAATGTATTTTCCTTACGTCTCTGGAACCTACGCCATGCTTGAACATTATTACTTTATTCAAAGAATGCGCGGAACAAGTTGCGGAATGCTCAATGCAAATGAACCAAGTGTTAGAAACACCCGGCTCCTCCAAAGCTTTCCGCTCCACCCTCAAGTGATTCAAGCTTTACGCAACAATGAGCCGCAGTTTAAGCTGGCGCTTAAGAGCTTTGTCGAATGCACTGGAATTCAGTGGATGGCCTTTGATCCAAATGTGCCCGCACAGTGGAGCCAAGACTTCTGCAGAAGCCTTAACTGGAGTATGGCTGAGTCCGATGTTTGCATCGCACCCAAGCCCCATAAGCCTTTAACAAGAACACCTGAAAGCTGTTTAGGAAATTAAGCTGGTTTTATTTTTTTACGCTTCCAGCGGCGCTTGAGATTCCCAAAGAACATCTCGGCTTCGTCGACTTTACAAAAATAAGAAATCACAAAGTAAGCACCAGCTGAGATCCCGATAATTGCAAAGAGCAAAACAGCTGATGCAATTTCTTGAAGTTCTGGTCCAAGATTATCGGCGAATTTAATTAAAACCAAGTGGCCATAAAACGCGATGGCCCCCATCACGATCAGCGCCGGAGTCGACTTAATGGCACACATAAAAAGCTTCTTTAGAAAAAGTTCTCCAACCTTGTACCGATAAACAGCTAGTAACAAAATCACATTGGCACAACCACTCACCGTCGTGCCCCAAGCTAAGCCTTCAAGACCTAAGGGCCGCATCAATAAAGGTGTCACGATTAAATGAATCGCAACTACGACGACTGAGATCAGCGCCGGAGTTTTTGTATCTTTTAGAGCAAAAAAACTAGGGGCAATGACCTTCGTAAAACTCGAAGCAACTAAGAGCACACAATAAATTTGCACCACCGCAGTTGTGCCGGCGACATCAATAGGCCCAAAGGCTCCTCTTTGAAAAATCAGCGTTACAATGGGCCGAGCCAGCACATAAAGTCCCACTGCACAGGGAAGCGAAAGGTAAAGCAACAGACGCATATACTTTGCGGCTGTTTCGACCATTTGGGTTCGCTGACCGAGCGCCAGGTATTCTGAAAGAGTCGGAAGCAAGGCCGTGCCTAAGCTGATCGCAATAATTGACTGAGGTAATTCAAGCAGGCGGTCGCCGTTATAAAGATAAGTATGCGCCCCTTCTGGAAGGGTGGCTGCGAATTTAATGTTGATGAGGCTGATAACCTGAAGCACTCCAAGACCAATAAGCCCTGGTCCCATGGTCTTACCCACAGCACGCAGTCCCGGTACCTTAATATCTAAACTCAAACGCGGGAGCGCTTTCATCTTCCAAAGTTGAACCGCAACCATTAAAAACTGAACCGCTCCACCAAACACGACACCAATGGCCAGCTGAGTTCCTTGAGGCCAGCCAGGCAAATTGGGCATAAAGGCCGCAATAATCACAAACAAATTAAATACTGCTGGCGCAAGCGCCGGAATAAAAAAGGCCTTCAACGAATTTGCGACCGCCGTAAGGTAAGCGTAGCCGGTCACCAAAAACAGATACACAAACATCAAACGAGCAAAAAGGATTGTCAGGTCAAGTTTACCGGCGATCTGTGCGTAGGCCTCATCGCTTAAAAACATATTCATGAGTGGTTCCATGAAAATGATCCCAAGGGCCGAGATCGTCATGGCTACGACATTAAGAAGCGTAAAAATTGAGTTCGCTAGTTTCATCGCCCGGCGCTTGCGGTACTCTTCTTCTCCTTCGCCATTTAGGAGCTCAATAAAGACCGGAACAAAACTCACGTTAAGTGAGCCCTCTCCCAAAAAACGCCTAAAAAAGTTCGGGAGGCGAAAGGCGACTACAAAGGCATCACTGATCGTTCGAGGGAGAGCATTGATGATCGCATCCCGAACAAGTCCCAGCACACGGCTCGACATCGTGCCCGAAGCCATCTTTAAAGCCGATTTGACAACTGATTGTTTTTGTTGAGGTTTTTCCAAAACTGCCCGGTCCTTATGATGAATCTGCGCTGTGGGGCTCTAACTAGTTGATCCCTGTAGTCGGGTGTGTTATTCCAACTCCTTCTCTCGAGAGATCATTAGGACCAGTCAAGCACGGAGGTGCAACCTTGGCAAATCATAAGTCGGCAGCTAAACGAGCCCGTCAAAGCGACAAAATCGCGTTAACTAATACTAAGAGAAAAAGCACGGTAAGAACTGCCGAAAAATCTCTTCTTAAAGCTATTTCTGAAAAGAACAAAGACGAAGCCCAAAAACTTCTTTTGAACTTCTCTAGCCGCATGAACAAAGCCGCTGCAAAAGGTGTTTTTCACTTTAAAACTGCCGCTCGCAAAATCGGCCGTCTTTCAAAACAAGTTCATAACATTTCAAAGTAATTTCTGAGTTTCGCTGATCCAACAAAGCTTGAATCAGCAAATTGAGATCTACCTAGGAGCCGCTCGCAATTGAAGCGGCTTTTTTGTATTCAGCCTCAGACTTTGAGGCCACATAATTACGGATATCCCGTTTAGACTGAAAATCAAGATTCTCAAATTCGACGCCATAGCGTTTAAGAGATCCACCTTTTTTGTCTTCTAAAACATAACGAATCACACCACGGACAACGCCAGCACTTGTGCCAGGCAGAGCAAAAGTGATCACTAACTTTTGGCCCACAACCAATGTGTGCTCCATCTCTAAAAGCATTCCACCTTCACTGAGTTCTAAAGCTTGGCTCACAAAGTATTCACCACGCATTAAGATACCGACGTTACGAATGTATTCGCGACGTGGAACTCTTCGACGTGTGATGTAACTGACCGTGCCCATGCGATTTCTCCCATAGGCTTATCGGTTCTTTTAGATGGATTTGACAGTCGAGAAACAGGCGAACATGTGTTTCAAAATGAAACAATATTTCTAGGTAACAGTTCCCTAGAGCGCAATCTCGTGGTGCGTATTTCCGCAGGTTCGAATAACAAAGTTCTCAAGCCAGATATGCGAAGACAGAGGCGAGGACTTCAGTGCGCGGTCGGTTTCACGAAGTGCGAGCATTGTTTTTTCGAGTTTTGAATCGGACCAAGTACGAAGTTGACCCATATACTCTTGTAAAAAGAAATGCGGAACACCAGCCTTAGTGCTGAGTTTTTGCCCCGTCATGCCCGCCTTTGACGACTCCCTTAGTACAGAGAGAATTCTAAAATGGCGCGCGATCAGAGCGAGAGCTCCTACTTCGTTTTGCCCACTTTCAAGAAGTTGCGCTAGGCTAACTAAAGCACCTGCCCGGTCACCTCTTCCAATTGAATTTGCCAAGTCAAAAACACTGTCAATTCGGCTACGATAAACGACTCTTAATACGTCATCTGCTTCAACCTGAGTGCGATCACCTAAGAAGTCTTTGAGCTTTCCGAGTTCATTGTAAATCTCTGAAAGATTTGTTCCGATAAATTGGCGAATCAAAGACAAAGCGTCGGGCGAAAGTTTTAAGCCTCGTTTTGCGCCAATGTATTCAATCCACATGGGGAGTTGATTCTCATAGGGCCGTTGAAGTTCTACAATTGTGCTGGCTTCGGATAATTTTTTAAAAGCTTTTTTTCGTTTATCAACTTTGTCAGCGACTAAAACCAAACAGGCAGAATCAACAGGGTTATCGATAATCGGGAAAAGATCTTCCCAGTCCTTATCTTTGATCAGATGAGCTTCTCGAAAAATCACCAAGCGTTGGCGGCTCATCATAGGGAGCGTTTCAACTGTATCGCGAACTTTACTTACTTTGTCGTCAGAGGCATAAAATGAGTCGTAATTGAATTCTGAAACTCCGCCCTCGAGAACCTTGTTCTTGATGGCGACTAAGGCTTCATTCAACAAAAAGGGATCTTCGGCGATTAAATAATAAAGAGGCGCGGGACCGTCTTTATACAATTTCAACTGCAAGGTTCTTAAATCTAGGCTCTTCAAAGACAATCCTTTAAAAGTTTTCGGTCATTCTATCGTGCGCTTCTTCCATCATGTCTTCTGCAATCTCTGCAATTTTTTGGTCGCGCGCACTTTCGTTGTAATTGGCATTAGCTGAATTCAATCGATCTAAACCTACTCTTGGGGCAGCGTAAACACCTTCTTTTACAAATGCGCTTTGCCATACCACTTCGCGGTCGGATTTTCGTCGAAGTCTTAAGCTTGCATATACCAAGAGACGGTACTGCACGGCAAGAACCGCATTTAAGGGTAAATTTCGAGCACCCGACTCTCCCCCTTTAATTGGAGCAGAACTTCTGTCGATTCGAACTTCAGTAATTGTACCTTCGAGATTTAAAGGAGCTTCATCTGCCGATGTGAGACGCGCCACTCGCGAAGTTTCAAATTGTCTAATGAGAGAATTCGAAAAATAAACTTCGATACCGACGTGATCTGTCTTATTTTCGAAGATCGGAATCGAAAGCCTGTCATAACCGCCAGGAAGACTGCGATCACCATAGCCCAATCGGTAAGCGCAAGAGGTGCTTACACTCAACGCTAAAATGCTTAAAAAAACCAATCGAATGGTTTTAAAAAATCCCGTTTTGGCAGGTTGGATTTTGCAAATATTCACCGCTTAAGGCTAGCTAAACACGGGCTTAAGAGCAACATAATAAGGGAAACTAATAAGCACACAGTAAGCAGCGCTATGGCATTATCCCAATACGGTGGTTGCCTCTCACAGAGGCATTTTGTATACCCCTAGAAGATGAACAGTAAAGATTAAGAACCCGTCAAGAAAGGCGCGGCCTATGCCTCTGCATGATTTAGAAAAATACCGCTTGATGGCACCGGGCCCGGTTCCGATGTCAGAAAAAGTGCAAAAGGCTCTCGCACTTCCAATGATCCATCACCGCACGCCAGAATTTGACGAAATTTTAAAGCAAGCTCTTGAAGGTCTTAAATGGATTTTTCAAACTGAACAGCCAGTTTTAATTCTGCCTACCACCGGGTCTGGCGGTATGGAAGCTGCTCTGGTCAACACTCTTAGCCAAGGTGATGAGATTCTGTGCGTTGTTAGCGGAAAATTTGGTGAACGCTGGAAAACCATGGCCGACATTTATGGGGTAAAAACAGAAGTTTTTAATGTTCCATGGGGCGAATCACTCGATTTAACCAAATTTGAAAACCAGCTCAAGCAGAAACCGTACAAAGCTGTGCTCACGCAAGTTTCAGAAACTTCGACCGCGACTCTAAATCCGATCGAACAAATGTCTCAGCTGATTAAACGCACGCAAACAAGCGCTCTATTTATGGTAGATGCAATCAGTGCGATTGGGTGCACACCACTCCCTATGGATCAATGGGGGCTAGATGTAGTCGTAGCCGGTTCACAAAAAGCTTTTGCTCTTCCTACGGGGCTTTCGTTTGTAGCACTTTCGAAAAAAGCATGGGCTGCCAATTCAACAGCAAAGCTTCCGCGATTTTATTTGGACCTCAAGTTAGAACTTGAAGCCAACAAACGAGGCGAAACCCACTTCTCGTCACAGGTACTCATTATTCGAGCACTCAATGCCGCTCTTCAAGACTTTCGATCATCTGGCTTAGAAACAATGATTCGTGATGTAGAAAAGCGCGCTAATGCCACTCGGAAAGCCGCTCTTGCACTGGGTTTAAAGATTTTTTCTGAATCCCCTAGTCCGAGCGTCACAGCTGTTAGACTTCCCGATGGGCTCAAAGGAGCTGAGCTTCGAAGTTTGATTGAACAAAAATATAAGGTCACTCTAATGGGTGGACAAGATCATATGAAGGGTAAAATTTTACGCTTCGGTCACATGGGAGCGATTACCCCTGATGACGTTTTAGCAAGCATCGAAGCTTTGGCACTTGGGCTTCGCGAAATGGGTGTAGAAATGCCAGATAAAACAATTGTTGCCGCCCTCAGTGTGGCGCGTGAGGCCCTTTCGTGAAGATTCTTGTCTGTGATCACTACACCCCCGAAGCACTGTCGCGCCTCCATGGTATTGGTGAAGTTAAAAAATCCAAAAGTTTTCAACCGACCAACGAAGAACTTGAAGGCGTAGAAGCCCTTTTGATTCGCAGCCGAACAAAAGTCATTGAGGCCCTTTTGCTTAGTGCACCTCAATTAAAATACATTGTGACCGCAACTTCTGGTTTTGATCATATCGATTTTTTGGCTTGCGAAAAAGCACGAGTCCAAGTGGCCTACACCCCCGAAGCCAATGCTGATTCAGCTGCCGAACACACTTTGGCTTTGATGTTAAATTTGATTCGTTCAGTAAATATGGGCGACAAACTCATTCGTAAACACGAATGGAAAGAACATCTCCCCAAAACCCACAGTCTTAAAGATTTACAGCTAGGCCTTGTAGGCCTTGGTCGCATTGGTCAAAGAGTTACCAGGCTCGCTCAAGCTTTTGGAATGCAGGTTGTGGCTCACGACCCTTATGTCGCGCCCGAAGTTTTTAAAAACTTAAACGTACAGCCTCTCAGTTTGATCGAAGTTTTACTCAGCTCAGACGTGATAAGCCTGCATGTACCCACTACCAAAGAAACTCGTTACCTCATCAATCACCAAACACTTGAGCATATTAACCCAGATGCCTACTTAATTAATGTCGCTCGCGGTGATCTGGTTGATGAAACCGAGCTTGCGATTAAAATGGAAAAGGGTCTCTTAAAGGGTGCAGCGCTCGATGTTTTTGAAAAAGAACCCTTGCCCCAGGAGTCGAGATTACGCGCTTTAAAAAATGTGATTCTGACTCCCCATGTGGGTGCATATTGTTCTGATGCTTTTGCACGAGGCTCAGAACTTGCCGTCGACGAACTTCTTTATATGCTCGAAGGCCAGAAGAGCCCAAGCCGCCTTCCCCTTGCCACAGGCTGGTTTGAGAGCTGGAAGAAGACCCTTGAGCCCAAAAAATAAACTTTTCTCGCGCTCAGTCACAGCTTAAGTCCCAGGCTTTTCGATAAGTTGTTGCAAAATATTCTGGCCCAAGTATGAATAACTACCGCGTACAATCTGTGACAGAGGAGTGCTTTTTATGCCAGGCATTATCGTCGTCGGCTCTCAGTGGGGAGACGAAGGCAAAGGCAAAGTGGTCGATGTTTTTTCATCCCAAGCCGATTATGTGGTCCGTTATCAAGGCGGCGCCAATGCCGGTCATACTCTCATCGTAGACGGAAAGAAAACGGTTCTACATTTAGTTCCATCCGGAATTCTTCACCCCAACACAACCTGCATTATTTCTGTTGGTGTTGTTCTCGATGTCGAAACACTCATTAAAGAAATTACGGCTTTAAAAGTGAACGGCATGTTGAGTGACCCTGAGCAGTTAAAAATCTCAGATTCTTGCACTCTGATTTTGCCTCACCATAAGAAGATCGACATCGCTCGAGAAAAAGCCTTAGGTAACGAAAAAATCGGAACTACCGGCAAAGGCATCGGACCCGCTTATGAAGAGCGCGCCTCTCGTAAAGCGGTCTTGTTCGGAGACCTGTTTAATAAAGACACTCTCAGGGCCAAACTCGAAGCTTCTCTGTTAGAAAAGAACTTCTTACTTGAGAACTACTACAAAGAAACTCCTGTAAAAGTTGATGAACTTGTGGAGCAACTAACCGCGATGGCTGATGTTTTGGCCCCTCACCGCTGCAAAGACACTTCGCTTTTAATTTACAAATCACTTAAAGCCGGAAAAAAAGTTTTATTCGAAGGCGCTCAAGGTTCACTTCTTGACCTACTTCATGGAACTTACCCTTATGTGACATCGTCTTCGACTCTTGCTGGATCTGCTCTTATTGGTGCGGGTATTGGCCCTAAGATGATCGAAAAAGTAATCGCCATTACTAAGGGCTACACCACTCGTGTGGGTTCTGGTCCCTTTCCTACTGAGTGTGACGATGAAATTGGTCAAACACTTCGTGAAGTGGGCAAAGAGTATGGTGCGACCACTGGCCGAGAACGCCGCTGTGGTTGGCTTGATCTCGTGGCTCTTAAGTATGCAATTAGACTCAATGGCATTACGAACATCGCCTTAATGAAGGTAGATGTTCTCAGTGGCTTCAAAGAGATCAAGGTTTGTAAAGCCTACGAACTCGATGGCCAAGTTATTACCGATTACCCCACCAGCCCCGGCGAACTCGCGCGCGCTAAGCCCGTTTACGAATCGCTCCCAGGCTGGAAAGAAGATCTCACCAGCGCCCGAAGCATGAAAGATTTGCCTCGTCACGCCCAAGAATATGTCCAATACGTCGGCAAGCAGCTCGCGATCCCGATTGATGTTGTGTCTGTAGGACCGGGCCGAGAGCAAACCCTATGGATTCGGCCGCTATTTGATTAAAGAAGTAGCGCATTAAGAGCCATGATTTCTCTGAACTTTTTGAGACTTATGGCTTTTCTGGTTGACAGAAAGTGCGCTATCTAAGAAATATGTTCGTTCTTAAAGAGTATGTGGTTCGTTAGCTCAGTTGGTAGAGCATCTCCCTTTTAAGGAGAGGGTCCATGGTTCGAGTCCATGACGAGCCACCAGTTTTTTCCGTTTTCATCAAGTCCCCTTCGTCTAGAGGCCTAGGACAACTCCCTTTCACGGAGTAGACACGAGTT
>CAZDFM010000061.1:0-9161 GCA_964504465.1 uncultured Pseudobdellovibrionaceae bacterium
CAAAAGAAGGAACTGTAGAAGTTCAAGTCGAAGTCGCTCCTATCGCTGGAGGTTCTGAGGCTGGAACAAGTTTTGACGCCTTAAGGGTTGTTGTGATTGATCAAGGTGTTGGAATGACCGCAAAACAAGCGGAGCGTTTGTTTAGACCCTTTGGACAAGCGGATGCTTCTGTTGCCCGACAATTTGGTGGCTCAGGTCTAGGTTTAGTGATTTCAAAACAAATCGCCAAAACTTTAGGTGGAGATATTAAACTCTTGCGCTCGCAGCCGGGCGAGGGATCAACATTCGAAATTAAAATTAAACTCGAAAAAGCCCAAGCCGATGTCAGCGTCGAGGCTGAAACCACTACTGAATTTGTACTTGAAGATATTTCGGGTGCCCTTGCTGGTAAACGAATTCTTGCAGTAGATGATTCTCCCGAGAATTTAATGCTTATTAAGATGTTTTTAAAACCTACTGAAGCCGAAGTGGTTTTAGTCGAAGGTGGGCTTGAGGCCGTTGAGCTTGTTAAAAATGAAGCCTTTGACCTTATCTTGATGGATGTGCAAATGCCGGGGCTTGACGGACGTGAAGCTACTCGGCGTATTCGAGCCTATGGTTTTAAAGAGCCCGTCGTCGCACTGACTGCACACGCGCTGAAATCCGAGCATGTACTTTGCCGTCAGGCAGGATTTGATGACGTTATCGTAAAGCCGATCAACCGGGCTTTACTGTTTGATCGTCTCTTCAAGTATTTAAATGTTCCTGTGGCTCCGGCTTTGCCAATGGGCAAAGATGAGAAAGTGGTGCGAATTTAGCGGCTTTATTATATATTCATAGATTCATAGGAGGAGTTTATGACTGTATTGGGGCGTTTTTTACTTCTGCTAGTGGTCTTTTTCAGTTTTTCTATTGCCGCATGGGATGGGAGGAGTTTTAAGAAACCCTCTGCCGCCGAACTCAAGTCAAAATTAAACTCGCTTCAGTTTAAAGTTACGCAACAAGAAGGGACAGAACCTCCTTTTAATAATACCTATTGGGATTTTAAAGAGGAGGGGATTTATGTTGATATCGTCTCTGGCGAACCATTGTTTAGCTCAAAAGAAAAATACGACTCAAAAACGGGTTGGCCCAGTTTTTATAAACCTTTGGTCAGCGAAAATATCGTCGAAAAGAAGCATACGCTTGATCCTCGAATCGAGATTCGAAGTAAACATGCAGATTCTCACTTGGGACATGTTTTTACCGATGGCCCGAAGCCCACAGGGCTCCGCTACTGCATGAACTCAGCCTCTCTTAGGTTTATTCCAAAAAAAGATTTAAAGGCACGGGGCTACGAACAATTCGTAAGCCACTTTAAGTAATCGATGGATCCACTTACACAAGGCGCTTTAGGCGCAAGCCTTCCTCAGGCGCTTTCGACCCCTAAAGTTTTGCGAGACGCCAGCATCATTGGGTTTCTCGCGGGAATGACACCTGATCTTGACATCTTGATACAAAGTAAGACAGACGCGCTTTTGTTTCTTGAATACCATCGGCAGTTTACGCATTCTTTGATTTTTATTCCGGTCGGGGGGCTGTTATCCGCTCTTGCCCTTTTTTGGTTTTTTCGAAAACGACTTAGTTTTCTTAAGGTGTTTATTTTTGCAAGTCTCGGATACGCCACGCATGGTGTGTTAGATGCCTGCACGACTTACGGCACGCAGCTGTTTTGGCCATTTACAAATACACGAGTCGCATGGAATTTTATTTCGATTATCGACCCTTTGTTTACTCTGCCTCTACTTGCATTTGTATTAGTCGCGTTCAAAAAGCGATCTCTTAAAATTGCACGTTTTGGTATGATGTGGGCCCTGGGGTATATGTTTCTGGGTTTTCTTATGCATAACTGGGCGGTGAGTGAAGCCAGGCACCTCGCGAAGTCTCGCGGCCATGAGTATGTAAAAATTGACGCAAAACCCAGTTTCGCCAACATCATTTTATGGAAAAGTATTTACGACACGGGAGACGTTTTTTACGTCGATGCGATTCGTCTCGGATTTCCTGTGAAGGTTTTTAACGGGGACAAGGCGCTCAAATTAAACCTAGAGCGCGATTTTCCGACTTTGCCACGTGAAAGTCAGCAATCACGAGATATCGAGCGCTTCTCCTGGTTTTCTTCGGGCTATGTTGCGGTTCATCCTACGAGAAAAAATGTGATTGGGGACATCAGGTATTCTATAGTACCTAACAAGATCGATCCCATGTGGGGAATAGTGATTGATCTTGAAAACCATCAGGACTTTGTCAAATTTGAAAACTTTCGGGATTTAAACTCGCGCGGGGAGTTTTTTAAGATGTTGGGCTTTTAATTATGCTTTCATTTTTACCAGTTCCAATTCGTTTTATCCTTTCGAGCGGGATGTTTGCGCTTAACACTGCATTTTGGTGTTTGCTCATTTACCCCTTCGCCTTTTTAAGACTCATTTTGCCGTTTAAGTTTGTTCGTAACTTTACAGCCGAAGTTATGATTTGGATTGCTGAAACTTGGGTCTCAATTAACAATCTCAATCTTGACGTCTTTCAAAACGTAAATTGGGATATCGAGCTGCCTGCAGACATTTCCCACGAAAAATCCTACCTCGTGATTTCGAATCACAACTCTTGGATGGACATTGTGATTGTCCAAAAAGTCTTAAATCGAAAGATTCCATTTTTGCGATTCTTTCTTAAAAAGGAACTCATTTATGTGCCACTCTTAGGTTTGGCTTGGTGGGCACTCGATTTTCCGTTTATGAAACGTTATTCGCAAGATTACTTAAAAAAGAATCCGCATAAAAAAGGTGCTGACATGATAACCACTCGTAAAGCTTGCGAGAAATTTAAAGGACATCCAGTTTCAGTTATTAATTTTCTTGAAGGCACTCGTTTCTCACCAGCAAAACAACAAAAGCAAGGCTCTCCATTTAAGCATCTTTTAAAGCCGAAGGCGGGTGGACTTGCTTTCGTTATTGGTGCGATGGGCGAACAGTTTGATAGCATCTTAGACGTTACGATTGTGTACCCTAAAGGGGTAAAAAGCCTTGGGCAAAGTTTTGCCGGGCAGTTGACCGATGTCGTCTGTCGAATCCAAAAACGTTCTATTCCGGCCGAGATTCTGGCTGGAAATTACCTTGAAGATCTAGTTTTTAAAGAAAAAACTCAAAATTGGATCACTGGGATGTGGTCTGAAAAGGATCAGTTAATCGAGCGCGAGATGAACAAATTTTAGATAGCGCATCTCGTGACTGACATGTAGGAAGGGATGATCTTCCCCTTGCCCTGAAACCCGAAACATTTGGCCTCGCCGCCTAGCTTCTGAAAGTGCTTCAGTGATGATCATAAAAAAGTCGTCAAAGCTAATATGGCTCGAGCAAGAACTTAAAACCAGATGCCCTTTTGGTTCTACTTTTTTTGCGGCTTCTGCAAAGACCTCAATGTATTTTTTGATGGCCTGTGGTTTGGCTTTTTCTGATGGCGCCATTGAAGGCGGATCTACAATGATGAGGTCGTAGCGATTCTTCATTTGCGGTAAATAAGCGTAAATGTCTTTTGAGAGAGTTGAGTGAGTCACACTCAGTTGATTTAAACTCCAGTTACTTTGGCTTTCTTTAAGAGAGCCTTCTGAGACATCTACACTTGTGACCTCTTGGGCGTCTCCGAGGCCTGCGTTGATTGAAAATCCACCCGTGTAACTGAATAGATTTAAAACCTTTAAGCCCTTAGCCAGATGGCGAATGTAAAGTCGGTTGTCACGTTGGTCTAAAAAGAATCCCGTTTTTTGTCCTTGTTCGATATCGACCCTAAAACGCGCGCCGTTTTCTAAGACTTCCACTTTGGGAATTAAGGTGCCGTGAAGGAGTTGAAGTTTTTGTCCACCACGCGATTTAATCAGAACATTTTCTATAAAGGGACAAGCCGAAATGATCCAATCCTTGAGCGAAAAACTGAGCCAATAACGACTGAGATCTTCGCCGTCAAACTGTACGACTGCCGTAGTGCCGTAAATGTCCACGACAAGCCCAGGCAATAAGTCGCCTTCGCCATTTATAAGACGATAACAATTTGTCACGCTGTGATCAAAATGGGCGCGGCGCTGAGAGGCAAGGTGTACGCGGTCTAAATAAAAGTCTTCGTCAGGAGCACGTTTAGCGAGTGACAAGACTCGAGCCGAAATGCCTCCCTGCGGATCTGTCACGACCCACGCAAAGGCCTCTCCCTTTGGGTCTTCGAGCTGGGCTAGACTGCTTTGTGAGCCCGCAAGCGGAGCTTGAAGAGCATTTTGATAGATCCATGGGTGTCCACGAAGGATTTCTCGTCGCAAATTTTTCTGAAGTCGGATTTTAAGCATCGCCCAGATATACCGGACACTCCAAGTTTAAGCAACCGATGGCGAGGGTTCGGTGAGTTTAAAGTGGTGGTGCCGTGGGAGTGTCACTACAAAACGCGTATGAGGGTGGTCTCGGTCAAGATTAAGACGTCCACCATGTAATTCTGCAATAGAATTTGAAAATGACAATCCAAGGCCTGCACCTTTGCCGACTTCTTTTGTTGAAAAGAACGGAAGCATAATTTTGTCCTGAAGATCTGAAGCGATTCCCTGACCGCTGTCAGTAACAGCAAGTCGCACCCAGTTCTCTTCAACTTCGACGCTTAATTCAATCCACTTTTCTTCTTGTGATTTAATCGCGTCGATCGAGTTACTTAACAAGTGTAACAACACCTGAGAAATTTCGCCGGGCTGACCTAGAATGCTCGCCTCTCGAGGCGTTTCTGAAGTTCGGACTTCGATGGCATGCCGATTGAGTTCTGCCTTTAGGTAACCCAGATTTTCTACTAATAAAGACTCGATCTCGATGGGTTCAAAAGGGTCTTTTGAACCGTCGCGCGAGATTTTTCTGAGGCTTTTAATTATCCCTGAGGCTCGAGCTGAGGCCGATAAGATTTTTGAAGCGTCTCGATGAATTCGTTCTGCATCAGAATTTTTGTTATCGATCATATTCTGAATATTTTCCGCATATCCCACGATGATTGAAAGTGGATTGTTGATCTCATGCGCAACGCCACCGGTGACTTGTCCTAAAATGGTGGCTCGCTCTTGGCGAATCATATTTTTTGCTTTGTGTTCATTGGCGCGAACAAGCTCTTCATTTTTTTGCAGAAGTTCCCATTCAGATCTAAAGCTCCCACTAATCATCACGATTTGCGCGCTTAAGACGCCCATGTAAATGAGAGAGAGGACACTAAAGCTGTAACCAAAAGAATTATTGGTGAGTAGGGGAAGCAAGGCCATTGGGAGCGAGTAACTAGCAAGAGTCGCAATGCTCAAATTACGTGAAAAAAGTTGTGTAGTCATCGAACCCGAGCCCAAACACGCAAGGATAATCACGATCATCGTCTGTTGATCTAGAGCGACTTGCGGCATGATAACAAAAGCTGGAAAAAGCCAAATTAAACTCGTCGACCATTTGAGAATTGAGTAGTGGTTGACGGCATTTTTGAAACTGAAATTTGCGCGAGCTTCTTCTGTAGACAGGTTTTTATAACGGCGGTGATGCCAATACGAAAGCATGTAGGGAGTCGAGTTATAAAGTAAGGCGCAAAAGAACCAGAGTGTTAAATTCTGAATATTCGACGAGTAGAAGAGCAGATAGGTCACAAGAAGTGCTGCCGAACTCGCGATGGTCGAATTTCTTGAAGCGGTTTTAATTGTAATGAACTGTTTTTGCTGCCAGTTTCTCATGACTTCTTATCGGAATGAGACGCTGGAGGGATAAGGTAAAAAGACTCGGGATCTCGACCTAAGGCTTTAAGCTTTGTTCTAAATTAATCGTTTCTTAACTATTCACACCAGTCGCGGGGAACAATGATGCGGCTCACGTCTTCAGCCGTGACTCCAAGAGAGTTCCCAGCAATTTTTAGGCTCATTCTTTGTTTCTTTGAGCTTTTATTAGAGACGAACTGAATTTGGCCGTAGCCTTCTGCATCTGTGCGAGCAACGCCGCTTTCAGACCCTACTCGCCAATTAATTCGGTTTGAAACAACGGGGATGAGTTCAACTTGCGAAACTGAATCAACAGTTCCGACCGAGTCTCGGCATTGAAGACGAAAATGAATCAACTGAAAAGTCTTTCGACCGCAATTTACGAGAGGGGTAGGGTCTGTTTGGCATGAATCAAATGCCTTTTCGCTATAACCCAGTTCTTCAACCGATCTACCAAGACCGATTTGGAATTTGAGGCTTTCAAGACTCAATTGTCCTGACGGAGGAATTTTGATATCGGGTTTTTTCTCGGGCCCAGTGCAGCTCACGAGAAGGCCTATAAAACTTAAAGTAAGAAGGAGTTTTTTCATCTCTCTCACTATGAAGCTTTTGATAGAATTCGTAAACGCTTCATAGATCGAGCTGGACTTTAAGCGAAGTTGCCAAACACCTAGAACTTTAGCGTGTAGAGGACTGGTTTAGCTCAGCAATTTGAGAATTGAGTGTCCAGTAGTCATAAAGAAAACCAACTAAAAATAGACCACCAGTCAGAAACCAAAGGAGTGCTGTCCAGATCTTTCCCATATAAAGTCTATGCGCCCCGAAGATTCCGAGAAACGTTAAAAGAATCCAAGCTACGTTGTAATCGATTCTTCCGCTTTGAAATCTTCGGTCTGCTTGTCGGTCCATCGAAGGAATTAGAAAAAGATCAATAAGCCAGCCAATTCCGAGTAAACCCAAAGTGAAAAACCAAATCGTTCCCGAAATGGGTTTTCCAAAGTAAAAGCGATGCGCTCCGGTAAAACCAAAGATCCAAAGTATGTAGCCTAAAATTTTGCTGTGAGTGTTCACTTTTGCTCCTGCGGGGTTTCGAGTTGCAGTCTCTCAATAAGCCTTGAATTCTTAATGCTAAGAATCTACATCAAACATATGAATCTCATACTGGTAAATTCACAAGACGGCAAGGTCAGTCTCGCCTCTGAAGAGTTGATTGAACTTAGTGGCTCTCAGGCGCTTCACGTTCAGTCCGTTTTAAAATCCAAAGTTGGGGAACGTTTACGACTAGGTCTAAAAAATTACGGGACCGCTGAGGCTGAAGTTGCCGCAGTCGAACCAAATCGTGTGGTCTTAAAAAGACTCGGGCCCTGGCGTGAAGCATCCAGGCCCACAAGCCCTATCTTAGTGATGGCTCTTCCGCGTCCAAAAGTCTTTCGGAGGCTTTTGCGTCATGCGGTTATTTTGGGATACAAAGACATTCATTTTTGCCATAGCTACCGAGTTGAGAAGAGCTATTGGAGCTCGCCTTTGCTAAGTGACGAAGGCGTAAATACTGAAATTGATCTTGGCCTTGAGCTCGCGCAAGATGTCTTCACGCCCAAGGTCACGTTTCATCGTTATTTCAAGCCTTTTGCCGAAGACACACTTTCTAAATGGATAAGTTCTGAAACCTTAAGTATTTGCGCTCATCCGTATGCGAAAAAATGGGAACGAGGAGATAAAGAAATTTCTCTGCTTGCTTTAGGTCCTGAAGGCGGCTGGATTGATTTTGAACTTAAACTTTTTGAATCTTTAGGCGTTCAAATTCTCGGCTTTTCACAGCGAATCTTGTCTTGCGAAACCGCGTTGCCCTTTATCTCTGGCTTGATCACTTGATCCTTTATCACTTTACAATAACTGAAAGTTTTAGATCCTCGTTGCCATCTTCGTGAGTGACTGTGACTTGTGACTTGCTGTTAGGCTGAGTAAAGACTTGAGGCCGCGAAACAATCACCGCTTCGCCCTTTTTATTTGTCTCTCCGACCATAAAGTTCAGCATGATCCCTTTTTGGCCTTCAATATCTTCTTTTGTGGCGACCAGTTCAATAAAACTGCCATCTGTATTTTTCTTGCGAAGAGTTTTGCCGAACTGGTTTTCATTGAGCTTTAGCTTCACGGCGCGGCTTTCGCCGCCCTGAACTAACTCAAGTTCTACATTATAAACTTTTTTTGCGGCCTGCACGTCGAAGCTAAGAATCAGGGCAGATAGAATCATCAGTCGCAAGGTCGATGGAAGCAAAACTTGGATCATTTATTTTTTGTCTCCGTCAAAATCCAATCTTCGACCAGTTTTTCAAGTGTCGCGAGTGGGATCGAACCTTGGCGAAGGACAACGTCATGATACTTTCGGATATCAAAACGCTCGCTTAAAGCTTTTTGTGCGCGCTCTCTGAGTTCTAAAAACTTGATCATTCCAATTTTATAAGCGGTTGCCTGTCCAGGCATCACGATGTAGCGATCCACTGCGAGCTGGTTGTCTGAGGCTGTTTCAGGTGTGTTCTGATTTAACCACTCGACCGCCTGCTCTCGAGTCCATTTTTTATGATGAATTCCGGTGTCGACAACTAAACGTCCTGCTCGCATAAGTTCCATGCTGAGTCGCCCAAAGTCAGAGTAGGGGTCTTTATAAAGACCAATAAGTTTGGGGAGTGATTCTGCGTAAAGTCCCCAGCCTTCTGTGTACGCTGTGTAACCCCCCACGCGACGAAATTTTGGGAGTGAAGCCATTTCTTGTACCAAAGAAACCTGCATATGGTGCCCAGGAATTGCTTCATGATAAGCCAGGGCTTCCATCTCAAATTTTGGGACGTGAGTCAGGTTGTAGAGGTTCACATAATAAATGCCGGGTCGTGAGCCTTCAAGCGATGGTCCGCTATAAAAAGCCATCGGTGCGGTTTTCTCGCGAAATTTTTCAACCGGTTTCACGACGAGTTCGGCTTTAGGGAAGGTCGTAAAAAGTTCGGGCAATCGCGTTCGCATATTGTCGATGATGGTGTTCGTGTCTTGGATGTATTTATCTCGACCACGAGAGTTGTTGGTATAATAAAATCTTCGATCCGTTAAAAGCTTTTTAAAGAAGGCCTTGAGTTCTCCCTTAAAACCGATCTGTTTCATGATTTCGCGCATCTCATTGTGAATGCGTTCAGTCTCTTTAAGGCCAAGCTGGTGAATGTCTTCTGCGCTTAAGGTGGTCGTTGTGTACTCTTCAAGCAAGTGCGCGTAGTATTTGTCACCCTGTGGGAACTTCCAGATGCCCGCGCGATCGTCGGCAACCTTTTCAAGTTCGACAAGGTAGTTTGTTAATTTTTGATAGGCGGGTTTGTAGTAGGTAACAAGAGCCTCGCTGAGTTCTTTAATGAGAGCT
>CAZDFM010000062.1:0-9114 GCA_964504465.1 uncultured Pseudobdellovibrionaceae bacterium
AAAAAGTGGCTAGTCCAGCCCGTCCTTCCATGCTGTCTAGAAACTGGTCAGTTCACTTAACCGGACCTTCACAAAAGCTAAATCCGGAGTAAAATTTTATATCCAACCAAAGGTATAAAATGAAAAATGTTTTGAAGTTTGTTGTCGCTTTCGCTCTCGTGTTTTCAGTTGCATGTGAGGACAAAAAAGAAGGAGGCGCTGATCCCACGAATCAAGGCTCGCAAGGGGGCGGCAGCGGTGGTTCGGGCAACCCAGGCACGCCGGGTGGTGGTTCGCCAGGCAATGGTGATGACAATGGAAGCGCAGGTGAAACACCTGTCCCTAATACACCTCCAGTCGCAGTAGGTGCAGATCTCACCATTAAACAAGGAGCTGTACTTTCGGTTACGCCACAAGGGCAAGATGCTGACGGAGACGTTTTAGTTTATTCGATCGAAACGCAACCCACACACGGAACGATTAGCGTAGTTGGTGGAAACTTTACTTACACCGCAGACGCAAGCTATGTGGGATTAGACCAGTTTACTTATAAAGCTTCAGACTCCATTGATACGAGTGCTCCTGCGACTGTCAAAATTTTTATTATGAACAGTCAACCTGATGCGGCCTTTTGGTTAAGAGCCGAAGACATTCAATCTGCGGGCACTGACGGAGAAGTCATCACAGATTGGAAAGATTCAGTTTCTGGGAACTCAGCCCATTTCGAGGATGCTGATCGAACGCCAAGATTTATTTCGCAACTTGCACCCGGAGTTAAGGGTGTGCAATTTGAGTTCACAACTGGCAGCGGAAGCACAAATGACTTTATTTCATATCCAAATACTTATGCGTACTCACAGACTGACGGCTTAACCTTTATCGCGGTAGGCGAGGCTCTAAGTTTTTCTGACGCAATTTCGCCGGTTCTCAGTTTTGGCGATTGGATCAATGAAGGTCTTGGATTTAACTGGAGTTCGACTCATGCTGGAGTTGCCACACCTCTTGCTCACGGGGGAGCGGACAACAAAGATATGCTGACGGTATCAAGCGGTGGTTTAAGTATTTTTGTTTCGCAAATCCGTTTTTCTTCGCCAGCTTCAAACAATGGCTTTCAACGTGCAAGAATGAACGGCGGCACTTGGCCTGCTGCAGACACCACCTTAGGTGTGACAAAAATCACAGCAGCAGAGATTGCAGAGCAAGCTATGGCTTCAGCAATCGGCAGCCCTATTATGATTGGTGCTAACAACCATTTCGCAACTCAGCCGAATCAGCGTTTTTCTGGTAAACTTGGCGAAGTCATTTTAATGAATCGTTTTTTGAGCAACTCTGAACTGCGTGTGATTGAAAACTATCTCAAAGCAAAATTCGCGATCCCTTAAGTGGCTCTAATTAACGAGCCGCATAAGTCGATTGCCGTTTGCCAGAGAACCCTGCCCTGTCTTCAACGACAAAGCCCGTCGTCTTTAAGGCTCTCTTAAGAGAGCCGGTTGCAGCATAAGTTGAAAAAAAGCACCGAGTTTGTGCGTGTTGACTAAGTAGGTGTACTAAGCTTTCTTCGGCCCACAAGTTGGGTGTTAATTTTGAGCTAAACGCATCGTAGAGAAATACATTCCAAGATTTCCCATGAGGAAGCTCGGTAGGATTAAAAGAAGACTCAAGTTCCCACTGGTTTGTTGCCTTCATTTCTAAAAGTCTCTCTTTGAGAACAAATTCTGGAATCTCAAAACGCTCAGCAAAGGCATTCAGAATCCAAGAATAAGCTTTACTGAAGTCACCGACCTCAAGTTCGCCCTTTAAAAACAAAAGCAAGTTGTCCGTTAAAAAGCTTTCATGTTCGAAACTGGTGAGTTTAAATTCAGAGATGGGTTTTTCGGCTTTAAGGGAGTACGCCGCAGTTAAGAATTCATTATAGCCCAGGCCAAGCCCGACGGACAGAACCTCGGGTACAGGCAGCGCCCTAAAAGCTTCGTCAAGTGCTCGCCCGTAGATATAAATGGATTCCTCAAAGGCCCCTTGGGAGTTGTGCATAGCTTCGCTTTGACCCGAGTCGTATGAAAATTCTAGAGTAGGGCTACCATCAACGGTCGTATAGAAGCGATAGGCCTTATGGGTTTTGTTGGATTGCATGTTTTCGCTCTCAAACCTTGCTATTTAGGGGCAAACTTATTAACACCATGGGATGCAGTTAAATTCCTCTTGGGACGGTTTACCCTATTACCCTATATCTAAGTTTTATAAAACCAGGTTTGGTGAAAAGGTTTATAAAATTCCTGTTTCGACCGCGACCACCTGTCCAAACCGTGAAGGTCTAAACGGGATGAAAACCTGTAACTTCTGCGATGTATGGGGTTCAGCTGCCTATCCGGAAATTCGTGAAAACTCTCTGAAAGACCAAATCCTGCAAACTCGTGAACGTATGCGCAAGATGTACAATGCGCATAAGTTTTTAGTTTATTTTCAGGCCTACACCAACACGTTCTCGAAAGTCGCTGAACTCAGATCGCAGTTCGAATTGGTTCAGCAATTCGACGACATCGTCGGTGTGGTAGTAGGGACTCGTCCCGATTGCTTATCTGACGCGCTTTATGATCTGTGGAACGAAATTCTCGATAAAATGTTTTTATCAGTCGAGATCGGTGTTCAGACCTTTAACGAAGAGCAGTTAATCTGGATGCGTCGGGGGCACACGGCAGAGCGCTCGCTTAAGGCAATTGAACGAATCAAAAAGAAATGCCCACGGGTAGATTTAGGAATTCATCTCATGTTTGGTCAACCGGGTGAAACCGATGCCCAGATCGTTGAGACTGCACGGATTGTAAACTCTCTCCCGATCGATAACGTCAAGCTACACAATCTACACGTACTTAAGAACACTCCTCTCGAAGAAGAATACAGAGCGGGGAGTTTTGAGCCAATCGACAAGATGACCTACCTTCATCGCTGTATGCTTTTTTTGACTCACTTGTCTCCTCGGATCGCCGTTCATCGGCTTTCAGCGCTTTCAAATAGACCCGAAGAACTTGTGGCTCCCGACTGGACTGCGCGAAAAATGGAAACCTACCAAAGCATGCTCGATTTTATGAACGATAAGAACGCGGTTCAGGGTCAACAGTGCCAACTCCCAGAAGGGCTGGCTTTCTAATGCGATTTTTGCGCATCGTTATTCTGTCTTTGCCTATTTTCTTCCTATTCGTGAGCTGTAGCTCTCAAGAAAAAAAACTCGAAGCAGATCTTGAAAAAGCAAAAGCTTATTTTGCACCCTTGAATGATTATCGCTCCATCAGTTGCGATGCGAAGATGCACTTACCTGAATCCTTTAAGGCTCGGAAACGCTCTGAGCTTACAAAGGCACATGAACTTAAGCTATGGAACGATATTTTTACTGCAGTCGAATCAAAATCGTTTTCGTACAGCAATTCGATGGGTCGCTGTTGGGTTAGAGGTATGAAAAACCTCAAGAGCCAGTTTGCTCGGAAAGGTGACAAACCCGAAGCTCAACACCTTAAGTTTTTAAACAACCTCGAGGCGCAAGCGCAAGTTGGGAGCTGCATACTTTTGCAGGCACTTTATTATCACTCTCCGCTCTCAGATCTTAGGTTTGACCGTTTTGCTCTTGCCGGAAATGCCGAACGCGGAGGAATCACTCTCATTTCAAGTAACGGAAAGTCTGAAATTAATTGGTCACCCGAATCGAAGACCCTGACCTCAAAAGCAGCTAACGACGAAATTTTTATGGCAAGTTACGAAGGTGAAGGGCCGGCGCTTAAAATCAAACGGGCTGCCATTATCAGTTCTTCACACACGCTTTCAATTGATGAATTTAAATTTACCACATTGCCTAACTCACGTTTGATCGTAGCTGAGTATCTTTTGAGTTTTGATGAAAATGAGGGAAGTTCTGAGCCTCAAGTGAGGCTGCAGTTTGATAACTGTGTCAGCCGAGTTCGCAGTGAGCAAAAGCCACTACCCGAAAGTTCCGAAGAGTAATTAAGGTTTTTTGCGTGTCCAAAGGACTTGAGCTTCGGAGTCGAGCCTGACCTCACCCGTACTTTCTGTCGGAAATCCTTCAGTGCTAATTAAATCTCCGCGCTCTGGTGTGACAGGATCACCTTTTCTACGAAGCCACGATAAGAACTCACGCTTTTCACCACGACAAAACATCTGTCGCACTTTTCCTTTTTCCCATTGAGCTTCACCCACCATCCGTCCACGGGGAGAGGTCTCTGGCACGTGTTTCTGACTTGCAATGAGGTAGCTAAAAGTGAGTTCGGCATTTTGAATAGGAAGATGTGGGAGCAGCTTTTCAAACCAAGAGGGAAGTTCAGGATAAATTCGGTCATGGCACCAGTCGCGTTTTGATTCGACCAATAAGGGGCAGGCGCGCTGGTGAGTACAAGGAGCCCACATTTGATACGAGCGGTCGATGAGTTGTTGGCGTAAACTCATCAAAGGTCGTGCTTTCTCTGCAGTGGCGGGCTCAATTAGAACTAAAGTTTCGCAAGCCGAGAGCAAGGGAGGCACTTCCCCCATTTCATTTAGCGAAGTTTGAAAGATTCCTAGATCATATTGATTGTTAGTTGGTCGCTCGCTCCAACTTACTTGTGCTTTAAAGTTTGGAAAGTGTCTTTCGATTTCAGAATGCAGAGACTTATGAAGATCAATCGCTACAGGCGAGATTTCTAGAAACTCAATTTGCGCTTGTTTAAAACCTGAAAGAGCTAAAGTAAGCTCGGTTGTACCGGCGCCTGAGCCAAAATCTAAGATCTTTAAGTTGTCATTGAGCTTCGGACCCTGAGTTTTAAAAATTTCAAAGACGGCCTGGGCGCGAGTAAGATTAAGCGGTAAAAAGTAAACCAGATAAGCCGCGACGGTTTCTGGCTTTTGCCAAGGTGTCACATTTTTGCTTTGGTAAAAATCAGAAAGAGTGAGGATGGCCTTTGACAGAGCTGCAGGCTTTTCAAGAGAGAAACCCAGTTTTTTAAGGCGAGCTTCTAACCAAACTTCGTACCAATCCCAGATTTTCATTGAGAGACTCTTAATTGTTTTAAAACAGTTTCCACCACAACTGGAACGTGGATTTGATCCATACACTCTGGCCCGACATCTTTATCGGGATCAACTCCGGGCGGTTTAAATACGAAGACTTTTTCGCCTCGTGGGCCCCAACGAATAGGCCTTTGAACTCGCCTTGGAGAGTACAGACCAAAACTCATGACACCCAATGAAGCTGCTAAATGTAGAACTCCGGTAGAAGGTGCTACAACCGCGCGACTCGATTTTAGAACAAAGACTAATTCTTTAATGCTTAAGAGCTCATCCAACCAGATCACATTTTTTAATTCTTTAAGTTCAGCTTTTAAAGGAGCAACAAAACTGTGATCCATTTTGCTGCCAGTGACGACAATCGGAGTCGTGGTGCTTAAGCTTCGAATAAACTTGGCGTAGGATGCAGTTGACCAATTGAGCGCAGAGCCCGCCATACCGGGATGAACTACGACGTAGTTATGATCTTTTAAGCCCCATTTTTCTAAAAATTCATGCCCCAGTTCGGGTGCTCGAAGTGTGAGTGGTGCAGGCAGGCGCGCAGGAAGTTCTGGCTGTTGGGTAATATTAGCCAAGCCCAGACTTAATAAATCAATATTGTATTGGCTCTCATGGCGGTCTGATCTTGAGCGGCTTTGCCGGATACCGTAGTTGAAAAACAAAAATGAATGCCATTGGCTAAGACGTCCGACCCGGTAGGGCACTCCAGCTACAAAAAGTGCGGCACCAACCCACCAAGGCGCATGAAACACAAAAACGCGCTGCGGGCGGTGAGTCTTGAGCCAGCGGACACACTTTAGCCACTGCGAAAATGAGAAATTTTTACTGAAGGAGGTCCACGCTCGTTGGGGCTCTGCTAATTCAGCGATAAACTCTGTGCCTTGCGAGATCCACCAGTGGTTAGAATTTGATTTTAGGGGTTCCCATTGATCCGAATTCAGGCTTAAAACTAGATCACCAATTTTATCCATACGGATAAAAAGGTTTTCGATCTGGTGAGGAGAGGAAACCGTGGTCATAAGCGAATATCGCCAGGAAGTGATCCATTGTCCATAGAGTTTTCAAAAATTCAGCAAGCCACGGCCATTGAAATTCAGCGCGCCTGTAAGCGTCTCTGGGACCGTAATATGTTGGCCTCAGCCGATGGAAATCTATCAGTCAGGTTAAGCGATAAGGAAATTTTAATAACTCCCTCTGGCGTAGCCAAAGCCTTTATGGATCCTTCAGAGATTTGCGTTATTAATCTCGAAGGTGAACTTCTTAAAGGAAAGGCTTCAACCGAACGGCTTATGCATTTAGAGGTGTATCGAAACTGCCCTGAAGCTAAAGCTGTCGTGCATGCACATCCGCCTCACGCTATCGCTTGGTCAGTTGGTGAGCCTGAATTAAGCGAACTTCCTTGCGAAAGCTTATCAGAAGTCATTTTGGCGGCGGGCCGCATTCCGATAGTTCCGTATGCAAGACCTTCGACCCAAGCTATGGGGGATGTACTTAAAGAATTCTTACCTGCACATAGATTAATGATTCTGAGCCGTCATGGCGGGCTTGCTTGGGGTGAGTCTCTTGAAGAAGCCGTTAACGGCATGGAGCGGTTAGAACATTCAGCTCAAATTCTTTACTTAGCAAAAACTTTAGGACAAGGCCAACTCAGTACGCTACCAAAAGAAGAAGTCGAACACTTAAAGCAGATGCGTACAAAAATGGGAGCTAAACTTTTATGACGAAACCCGAGTCTATCAGCATTCGCTTTGATGAACACAAACTCGAAGTGTTAGATCAGGAGCTATTGCCACATCAAGAGGTTTGGCTCCAGATAGAATCTTTTGAGGATATGATTTCAGCAATTAAGCAGCTTAAAGTTCGGGGAGCGCCGTTAATTGGAGTAGCTGCTGCTTTAGCACTAGGAAAAGAATTTTTAAAAAGTGCTGACAAGACCGAGTGGTTAGAGAAAGCGGAAAAACTTCGTGCATCAAGGCCCACAGCCGTAAATCTTATGTGGGCTGTCGACCGAATGAAGAAAGCAGTTTTAAAAACTGAAGCCACTGAACCCAAACTCATCTGGAAAGAAGCGGTAGCTATTTACAATGAAGATGTAGAGCTCTGTAACATAATGGCTCAGAACGGTTCGGCACTTTTAAGTGACGGCGACCAGGTTCTCACTCACTGTAACACCGGCGGCCTTGCGACGGCAGGAGTCGGCACCGCGCTTGGAGTTATTGCAGCTGCTCATCGACAAGGTAAAAAGATTCATGTTTATGTCGATGAAACCAGGCCCCTTCTTCAGGGCGGGAGGCTTACGACGTATGAACTTGAAAAGTTGGGCGTTCCCTACACGTTAATTTGCGACAATATGGCTGCCATGCTTATGGCTCAGAAAAAAATTAACAAGGTGATCGTAGGCTCTGATCGAATTGCGAGAAACGGTGATTTTGCAAATAAGATTGGAACTTATTCTGCAGCGATTGCGGCACAGTACCACGGAGTCGAGTTCTATGTAGCGGCGCCTGTGACGACCGTTGATCTTGAGTGTGCAACCGGAGCACAAATCCCGATTGAAGAAAGAAAAGAATCTGAAGTAAAAGGCTTCGGAGAACTACAGTGGGCTCCTAAAACGGCTCAAGTTTATAACCCAGCATTTGATGTGACACCGGCCTCGCTTGTCAGCGCATGGATTCTCGATACGGGTGTTTACCGAAAAGAAGATTTCACAAATGATAAATTTCTTAGTGAAGTTCAGAAGAAGATAAAAGGAGAGTAAGTATGTGGGCGATTATTGGTGGTTCTGGTTTTGAACGCTTTGAAGGTTTTGAATCTCTTGGAGAACTCGAGCGCACGACACCTTTTGGGCCTGCATCAAGCGGTTTCAAAAAAGTTCGCATTGGAAATCAAGAGTGCCTGTTTATTTCGCGTCACGGAGACCACCACGAACTCACTCCCTCAGAGGTTAACTACCGCGCCAATATTTTTGCACTGAAAAAAGCGGGAGCAAAAGCCATTGTTTCTTTCTCGGCAGTGGGAAGTTTACGGGCAGAATTTAAACCCGGTGATTTGGTTGTACCTTCTCAATACATTGATCGTACAAAATCAATTCGCGCTCATACTTTCTGCGGAGATGGTTTGGTAGGACATACCTCGCTTGCCAAACCTGTTTGTGAAAGCATGAGTGCAAAGCTAAAAGAACTTACTCGAGGCAAAAACTGGGATTCTCACTTTGGTCAGACTTATATCTGCATTGAAGGCCCGAATTTTTCGACGATTGCCGAATCTAATTATTACCGCATGCTCGGCGCGGACATTATCGGAATGACCCACTTTCCTGAATACTCTTTAGCGCGCGAAGCGGGCCTCTCATATCTTCCGTGCTGCTTTATCACCGATTACGACTGCTGGGATCAATCGCGTCCGCATGTAACTCTAGAAGAAGTGATCACCGTGATGAGACAAAACAACGCCAAAGGCTTTGAGCTCACGAAAGAGATCTTGAAGTCACCGGTTCCTCTTTATGATGGCTGTGACTGCAGCGAACAGGGTCTACGAGTGGGACTCATGACTCCTCGAGAGGCGATTTCGCAAGACAAACGGCCTTGGCTCGACGTGCTTCTCGCTTAACTGTGAGACAGTTTACGCCTTTGAAAATTTCAGGCTGACTAAGACCGCAATTAGTAATGGGATTGGAACCAGAACTAAATTCTGCCAACCGATTTGAAAAATAAGCCAGCCGGCCATGAGGCTCGCTAAAGCTTGTACGCCGTATACCAAGGTGTCGTTGGCACCTTGGGCGGTAAAACGGTCGGGACCATCGTAGGCCTGAGAAATCATGGTTGAGCTCGCTAAAAATAAGAAGTTCCAACCCACGCCAAGCAAAATTAATGACCAAGAAAACTCATGCACACTGCTGCTGACATAACCCACTCCGATACAAACTGAAAAAATCAGGACACTAAAGGCAATAAGGTTCTTAATTCCGAGCTTGGCAATTAAGAAACCTCCAAAGAGGGAGGGCAGGTACATTGCAATAATATGGTTACGAATCGCCGAAGTTGTATCGCCATGTGAAAAGTGGTGATTGTGATGCAGTTCTATTGGGGT